>DATNPT010000278.1:0-26882 GCA_036703075.1 Chroococcales cyanobacterium | reverse complement strand
GTGCCACCTTCACCACCTCCCCTCAATCCCAGTGCAATGGGGACTACTAACTACAATTCCACCTTGGGACAGTACCCTTACTCTCCACAAAGCGCCCCTCCCCCGTCTTACACTCCCAATCCGAATCTCGTACCGCCAGTTTCTTCCCCTCCAGCCGCAACACCACCACCCGAACAGCCCTCTCCACTTCGCAGCAAGCCTGTGACTTCTCCGGCTTTAAGCTTTCAGGGGGGTTATATTTTGGAAGGCAGTGAGTCTGCGGCACGGGCGCGTCTGACTGGAATTTATCCGGTTAACTCCCAATTGCAGTTTGGTGGCAGTATCGATCTGACGAGTGGCGATCGCATTTTTGCGGACACCGAGACACAAGGTTTAAATATCAACGAATTGTATGTTGCAACGGCTCCTTTTCGGGATGTGCCCAACTTACGCTTAGTTGCTGGCCAGTTAGATTTAACCTCCTACTTCGATCGCAACAGCTTCGCCAAAGACGCACTCACGCATTTCTTTAACCCCGTATTTCAGACTAATCCGGCCTTAAGTGCCACAGGGATTTCGTCTCGTCCAGGCGCGTTGGTGAACTGGACGATAACGGATAACATCGAAGCCAAAGCCGCCATTTTCTCATCTGCACGAGATGTCGGTGACTTCACGCTGAACGGATTTGCTGGAGAAATCGGCATCCGGTACGGCAATGCCATTATTCGCGGTAGCTATGCCTCAGATCGAGATGCGGGTACCGATAGCGGCTTCCAGGAAATATTCAGCGTGCGACGCTCTGACGGGGGAACGGGGATTCGCTCATCCGATCGCGAACACGCTTACGGGGTCAATGTCGAGTACTTTATTCCTCAGATTAATATGGGCCTATTCGGTCGCTATGGTCGTTACAACAACCAAACGTTGGATCGAGGCGGAGACACCTACAGTTTAGGGATTAACTTCTTAGATGTACTTACTAAAGATGACCGACTGGGACTTGGTTATGGTCGCAGTTTATCTAATAATCAATTGCGTCGAGAACGGGGAGATCAGTTACCGGATGTATTAGAACTCTTCTACGATTTTCGATTTTTACCAAACGTTCGGCTTGGCTTTACCCTCCAAGAACGCAATGACTTTTCGGAAACCTATGGCGGTTTTCGGATAAAAACCGAGTTCGATCTCACTCCAAAAGGGGGTTCCACTCAATGAGTCAATTGAGTCGAAGAAAACGAACGCACCCCTTTGCTAGGACAAGACTGTTTCATTTTCCTTCAAGCTGCCAGGGACTAAAGTCCCTGGCTCATAGCCCAAGTCGTCTAAAGACGACTCAAGCACTCAGTTCTAGTCCTCTTAAGAGGACTTTAGTTATGAGACAGGGGTTTCAACCCCTGGCGGATAAGTGCGTTGAGAGAGTATCTCAGATAAAAATATCCTCCCGTGCCTCATCTAAATGCTTTGGTAAAGGATTGGCTGTGCTGAGTCTGAGCCTTGCTGGACTACTCATCAGCCTGACGGTTGTTGATAGCACAAATCCTGCTTTGGCTCAAGCGGTATCAGCGTCTTTGCAACAATCCTTTACCCTCCTGAGGCAAGGACGGGTTCTTGATGCGATCGCGTCATTTCGCGATGCCTTACGCCGCAATCCTCAATCCATAGAAGCCAAACTTGGCTTAGCAGTCGCATATCGGCGGCAAGGGATGATTCCAGAAGCTTGGGCGGCTTATCAAGACGTGCTAGCTCAAGACCCTAACAATACTCTCGCACTGAAGACAATTGGTCTGTTGGCAACTTATCGGCAAGAGTGGCAAGTTCGAGGAATTGAGGCACTGAACACTCTGCTGAACATTACTCCCAACGACCTGGAAGCTCGCGGACTGCGGGCGTTACTCTACGGTTATCAGGGACGCTTTACTGAAGCGCTAGCCGACTATCAAATTGTCCTACAAGGTAATCCCTCGCCGGACGTGCTGCTTGGTGGGGCCCAAACGTACACCAATAGCGGTAACCCACAGCAGGGGCTTGAACTATTCAACCGCTACCAACAAACCACGGGTAAATCGATTACAGGGTATTCTGCGATCGCTTATGCTCGTGCTTTACGAGAAACAGGGAATCCACCGGAAGCTGTAAAAGTTCTAGAATCGACGCTGCGCGAATCGAAGAAGTTGGACGACTTAAGCATCCAAACCCGTGCTGCACTGTCGCAGGCGTACCTTGCTAATCAACAATTCAACGAAGCTAGAGCGGTTTTAGAGCCATTGGTGGGGAAAGAGGAAGCCGTGTTACCCTTGGCGCGATCGCTTAATGAAATTCGTAACCAAACCAACGACCCCACCCTGACTGTCCAAGTCGCCAATCTCTACCGTCAGGCAGTTGCGGCAACTACTAATCCCGATCCAAAGTTAGTGCGCGAGGTGGCTGATGTCTTCAGTTCGATACCACAAGAACGACCAACAGCACTCCAGCTCTATCGACAACTCGCGGCAAGTCAACCGAACGATCGAGGATTAATTGTCAAGCAACTGACATTGGAAAGCCAGTTGGGTCTAATTGCCAAACCTGACTTGAGAGCGCGTCTTTATGCAGCAGTGCAACCGTTTCCCACAGACCCAACCGAGCAACGACAACTCGCACAAGCTCTAACCGCCATTGAACCTCCCGGATTAGAATTTTTGCCAATCTATCAAAATCTGCTGGCGGCTGGAGTCAACGTACCCTTTTTGAATTTCAGAATGGCTCAACTGTTGATTGAAAATAATGACTTAATCGGAGCTAGAGGTGCCTTGGCGACTTACGTGGCAACACCTGAAGGAGCTAGAGATTTAGCACCACAGTTATTAGCCGCAGAAATTGAGCGGCGTGAGGGAAATCTGGAAGCTAGCGCTCAGCGTTACCAAGCGTTGATTTTGAGTAATATTCCTGACCAAGATGTACTCAACGCGGCCTTGCGCGGGTTAGCCGGAATCCGCGTTGCTCAAAATCGAGCCAACGAAGCCCTGATACTGTATGACCAGCTCATTGCTCGCAATCCTCAGGATTTAACCATTCAGCTCGCACGAGCCAGTGTTGCCTATCAAGCTAAACTGATTCCCGAAGCTCAAGCTGAGGCAGTTCTCAACTATTGGCTTCAGACACAACCGATTGCTAACGCACCATCAGAGTTATTTACTCTTGTGAGTGCGCTTCCTGCTGACGTGCGGCGAGAATCTCTCTACAATGCACTTTTGCAACTTGACCCGAACAACATCCCGGTGCAAACCCGATTAGTACAAACCATTGCAGCCCGCAATCCCGCTCAGGCAAAGGCACTGGTAAATCAGTTGGTGGCTCGTAATCCTAGTCTGGCAAACTACTTTTTACAGGGACAATTAGCTCAAAGCATTGGCGATTTAGATTTGGCGAGTAAAGCGTACCAAGTAATTTTGACAGCTCAACCCAATAATACGGAGGCGCTGTCAGCATTAGGTGGAATTCGCTTTCAACAACGACAGTTTGATGCGGCGAACGAGCTGTACATTCAGGCATTGGCGTTCAAGCCGGATGACGTAGGAATACGTCAATCCCTCGCTAGTTTGGATTCTGTTCAAGACCGACAGCTAACAGCGCTCCAGGCGCTCGAACAGCTACAACTCGAACAAATTCAAAAGGGTGCTCCGAGCGGCGATTTATCCCGTCAAATGCAGCAAATCCAAGAGGGTTTTCTGCAACGCAGGGGATTCCAACCTCCCTGGGAACGTTATTAACCCACAAGCCTAGAGCGAGATCGAACATGCTGGTTTTAGTGCTGGTGTTAAAGTTAGCGAATTTTACTGTAAAATCTCAAGGGTTTCTCAGGACTGTGGTCGCGATCGCAATTTTTGGCAATCTGGCAGGGTGTGTTTCGATCGCCTTTAAGGAACAGTCCCCTACACCTACCCCAACCTCATCAAAACAGTCTCAAACACTGAGTACTCCCTCACCGACAGAGAGTCAACCGCCTGTCACGAGTTCCCCGTCCTTACCGGAATCAACGGCTAATCGGGAGCTACTCGAACAAAGCTGGGTCATCTACCGACAACAATTCATTCAAGCAGACGGGCGAGTGATCGACTACCAAGATAGCGATCGCTCTACCTCGGAAGGACAAGGTTACGCGATGCTGCGTGCTGTCCTGATCGACGACCCCACAACCTTTGCCCTCACCTTAGACTGGGCAGAGAAAAACCTCCATCGACTTTCCGATAAGGGTGCGCCGACTGACCGACTTTGGTTGTGGAAATGGGGACAATACCAACCGGGTAAATGGGGTCCAATCGATAAGAATTTTGCCACCGATGCTGATATTGATGCCATTACAGCTCTCATCCTGGCTTCTCGCCGCTGGAATCGACCTGAATATCTCAATTTAGCTCGTGCCAAGCTGCAAGATTTATGGAAGTTTTCAACTATTGCTGTACCAGGGGGCAAGCGCTATCTTCTACCAGGGCCAGTGGCAGCCTTTGCTCCCTCGCCCTCAACGATATACCTAAATCCCTCTTATTTTGCTCCTTATGCATTTCGGTTGTTTGCCCAAGTCGATCGCGATCGCGATTGGCTCAGCTTAGTTAACAGTAGCTACGATGCCCTAGAAAAGTCTTCCAAGGTTTCTACCGTCGGTTTACCCAGCGATTGGATTGCCTTGGACACCAAAACAGGGAAATTTCAGCCCATACCGCGCGATCGCCAACTTCAATCAGTGTATAGCTTCGATGCCTATCGAGTTTGGTGGCGAGTGGCTTGGGACGCTGCCTGGTTCAACGCCCCGGAAGCTCAGCGCTATCTGCGTACTGCTACCAAACACCTACAGCAACAATGGCGTTTGCAAAAACGCCTGCCAGCTCGAATCGACCTCCAGGGGAAACCGACTGTCAATTACGAAGCTACATCCCAATACGCCATGCTCTATCCCGCCTTCCGCTTAATCGACCCGGAAACGGCCGAGCAGTTCCTCAACGAGAAACTATTACCTCGATACAAACAAGGAATTTGGGATGACGAATCAGCCTACTACACCCAAAACTTAGCCTGGTTGGGCTTGCTTGAACCCACCGTTATTCAATCCCAACTTCTACAACCGCAGTAGATGTCGGTTTTACAGGTTGAAGGTTAGTCGGTACCGATTTTACAGATGACAGGTTATAACCTCCAACTTTTTCTCATTACAACCTCCAACCTTCTTCCAACCTCAAACTCGCGCATCACCTTATGGAACGATTGTTTCGGTTCTTCCAACTCTTGACCGCCAAACGGGGGCAACGTCATCCTAACTCTAGACGCGATCGCCCATTCTTATCTCTATTACTGCTGTGCAGTCTATTGGTTTTGGTGTTGGGCATTCGTGCAACGGTTGTTGTCGCTCAAAGCGACAGTAGCATTAAACAGGAGGAAGACAAGTTAATCCGTCAATACACCCTACCCAGCGCCCCTACTAAACCTCCCGTTTACAAACCGATACCGGCTCCTGCCTCTAAACCAGAGAGTCCGCCTCGTTCCAGGAAACAGAGTGCTCCCCCACCTCAAAAAGAATCTGCTCCTGCGCCGCAACCAAGACGGCGACAACCTGTTGCGCCTGAGCCAGAATCGGCTCCACCACCCAGAGAAGAAGCGCCTCCAGTTCGTCGTTCGGCTCCGCCTCCTGAAAAAAGCGATCGCCCGTTCATCCGAGAGAGCGAACCTGCTGACAACAGCGAGAGTGAGAGCCAACCCACTCAGAAAGAGAGCGACACAACCCAAACACCAGAATCCTCAACTTCTTCCAGTCAATCGGACACAGACGCTCTTCCCAAAAACTTACCAGTCAGTCAGTATGCGTTGGAATTCAACCGCTCTCCGGTAGTGGGCAATCGCTTCCGCTTGCAGGGTGTTTACTCGGAAGCGAGACTGGGCTTTACCCGTCCCCATGATTGGAAGGTGAAATCGGTTAAAGCCCTGATTCGTTACCAGCACTCACCTGCTCTATTGGCAAATCGCTCTAATCTAACCGTGCGGGTTAACGATCGCAGTATCGGCAGCGTTCCGCTCAACCGCAAGGAATCTGAAATCGGCAGCGTGGTATTTAATGTCCCGCCCAATCTCATCCAGGACTACAACGATATCTCCATGGTCGTGCAGCAGAACAACGACGCCAAATGCAGCGACCCCAGCGACCCTAGCCTGTGGAGTGAGATTCTCCCAGATTCTAAATTACTGTTTGACTATCAACTCCAACCCATCCCCTTAAGCTTTAACCGCTATCCCTATCCATTTTTTGACGAACTGAGCCTAGAACCGAATCGAATTGCGTATCTGCTGCCCACCGTAACTCAAGCTTGGTTATCATCCGCCTCTCGCATCCAAGCCACTCTCGGTAGACTCGCGGATTTCCGACCGATGGAAACCCGCTTAGTTCAAGACATTGACGAAGTGGAGGCAAACGAGCGTGTGGTAGTCATCGGGACTCCTGCCGATCAACCTGCTTTGAAATCGTTGAACTTACCGTTCAAGATTTCCCAAAACCAAGTTCTGGATGGTAGTAAGAATCCACTACCCGAAGATGTTGGCTTGTTGATGCTGACGACAACGCAAAAAGGCAGCGTTCCAGTATTGGTCGTCACCGGAAATGGAGCGCAAGGCATTGCCAAGGCAGCCCAGTTTTTGGCTCAGCCGGATACCCGTAAACTTGGTACAGGTCAAGCCATTTTGGTTAGCGACCTCAAGACAATACCAACGCCATCGTCCCACAACTGGCCTCGTTATCTACCGGAAAGCAATTCCTTTAAACTCAGCGACCTTAAAACACCGATCGAAGGCAAGCCCTTTCAAGATATTACAGTTCGGGGTTCAGGGGCAGCGCCTATTGAATTTGATTTCCGGGCTTTGCCAGATGACGAGTTTACACGGGGAAGCTACATGAACTTGCGTTACAGCTACGGCCCGCAAGTCAATCCTAGGCTTTCTGCGGTAGAAGTCTTACTAAACGATGTGTTCATTGGTGGAGCACGCTTGACCTCAGAAGATGGCGCGAATCGACAAACTCTCAAGGTGGATTTACCCGCTAACCTGATCGATTCAACCTCGAAAATTAAAGTAGCGTTTCGACTCAACCCCAAGGAACCACCGCAATGTGGCAAGATTACCGACCAACAACTGACCGGTACAGTTCACGCTGACACGAGCTTTAAGCTCAATCGGGAAACATCCGTGAAACTCCCAGATCTGAAACTATTCAGGTCGGGTTTTCCGCTGACTGCGCCTCAAGATTTGTCCAATACGGCAATTGTCATACCCCAATCTCCGTCGAATACCGATTTGCTCGCGCTCCTCACGGTCAGCGAACGCTTGGGTCGGCTGAGTCAGGCTGATACGATTAATCTCGACGCTTATACCCTGGATGCCTTGCCGTCTGAGATCGGCAAAACACACCATCTGGTTGGAATTGGCATTCGCGAGAAATTTCCCTTTCCCAAAGTGTTCGAGTCCGGTGGTTTTCGCTTGAGCGATGCGTTTTCTCGCCAGACGAGTCAAGGTAGCATCCAAACCCTGCCGGATACAGAAGGCGTGATTAAAGAAGTGCTTTCTCCGGAAAATAGCGATCGCATCCTTTTAGCCCTCAGCGCTCAAACCGAAGATGGCTTAGAGCGAGTACGGCAGATTTTGAGTAAAGACCGTTGGTTCTCGCAGTTACAGAAGGATACGGTACTCGTCAGTAGCGACTCTCCCAACCCTGCTGAGTATGATGCCAGTGCTTACAAATTAGAATTTCTGGACAGTGGGCCCTCAACGAAACGCATCGGCAACGCCAGCTTGCTGAGTAAAGTATCTCACTTCTTGCAGGAAAACTGGTTCTTATTACCGCTCGGCATTGTTGCGATCGCACTTTTGCTTTACGGTATTGCTCAACTCTACCTCAAGCGCGTAACCGATAAGAAGAGTCATTAATCTCTAGTTGTTGGTTGTTAGTAATTTGTTGTTTGTTTTTTGAGCAATAACTAATGACCAACAACCAATAACCAATAACTAATAACCAACATCCAATGTCTTTATCCTCCCTTAAATCTCGGTTAAGGCGGCAGCGATCGCGTCCTATAATCACTAGTTGGTTGGTCGATCGCTTGCCTCTGTTTTTTGAGCGGATGTTCGCTGGGGTAGGCATCCGACCGTTAAAAGTGTTAGTTTTACTCCTACTCGTGCTGTCCGTTCCCCTGATCGTGACACCGCTGAAGGTTTGGCAGCAGGGAATAGTAGCTGTGCTGCTAATTGCGATCGGTCAACTGGTTGTTAATGCCGAGTATCAACAGTCGGACAAGCAAACGAGCGAGTACTTACACTTATTTTTAGTCTGGCTGAGTTTGGTGACAACGCTGCGCTATCTGTACTACCGCTCGGTCTACACGCTGAATTTTGATAACTGGATTAACGGGACAGCTTGCATTCTGCTGTTTGGCGCAGAGCTGTATGCCATCATCACCCTAATCCTCGCCTACTTTCAAACGTTAAAGATTCAAGATCGCGAACCTGTCGATCTGTCTGTGTTTCCTCAAGACCAGTGGTTTAACGTCGATATCTACATCCCAACCTACAACGAGGATGTAGAAATTGTCCGGAAGACGGCATTGGGAGCTTTAGCGATCGACTATCCAGCCGATAAAAAGTGCGTCTATATCTTGGATGATGGTCGTAAGTACCCGGAACGTCGAGAACTGCTGCGTCAAATGTGTGAAGACCTTGGCTGCACTCTCCTGGTTCGGGATAGTAACGATCACGCCAAGGCGGGTAATATTAATACAGCTTTTCGCCGCACTCAAGGCGATTTGGTGCTAATCCTGGACTGCGACCACATTCCCTCGCGACAGTTTCTTCAGCATACCGTTGGCTTTTTCTTCGACCCTAAAGTGGCGTTCGTGCAAACGCCTCACTGGTTCTATAACCCCGACCCCTTCGAGCGCAACTTGCTGACTGGAGGCAAAATTCCGGTAGGCAATGAGCTGTTTTATAAAGTGCTGCAAAAAGGTAATGACTTTTGGAATGCCTCCTTTTTCTGTGGTTCCGCCGCTGTCATTCGTAAAGACTATGCACTGAGAATTGGGGGTATTGCGACGGAAACGGTGACAGAAGATTGTCATACAGCGTTGCGACTGCACTCTCTGGGGTATAAGTCGCTCTACTACGACAAGATTATGGTCGCAGGGCTGGCACCGGAGAAGTTTTCCTCCTATATCGGTCAGCAAGTGCGTTGGGCACGGGGAATGGCTCAGATTCTGCGGTTAGAAAATCCTCTATTTAACCGGAAGCTGAAGCTCACACTCGCGCAACGCGTGTGTTATTTCAGTGCCACATCGCATTTTTTCTACGGCTTTCCTCGGTTGATGTATGCGATCGCGCCTACACTATTTTTACTCTTCGGCATCAACCCGATTCAAGGTTTGGGTTCGGAAACCTTAGCTTACGCTCTTCCCCATATTCTCATCGCCCTCAATGCCAATTACATCACTTACAAGCACGTTCGCTTCTCCTTCTGGAATGAAGTGTTTGAGTTTGTGATGTCGTTCCAGGCGGGGTATGTCACCCTCATGGCACTCATCAATCCTAAGCTCGGTTCGTTTAACGTCACCGACAAAGGACTGTCAGTCACCAAACGTAGCTTTGATTGGGAGTCCGTGCGCGGACTGCTTGTAGTCACGGCATTGATTGTCATTTCCCTACTATCCGTTCCCTTTTGGCTCATCCTCCGTCCTGAAGATCATGAAGCCGTGTTGGTGAACGCCATGTGGTGCGTCTTTAACCTAATTTTACTCACCGCTGCTCTGTTAGTTGCCTTCGAGCAGCCGCAACTGCGGGCCGCACACCGCTTACCGCGACACCTTGCCGTCACCATTCATGGCCCAGATGGTTCTTGGAGTGGCGAAACCATTAACGTGTCGGAAACTGGAGCTTTAATTGCCTTAGAAAGCTGGCCGAACTTACCCGATGAAGTGGAAGTTGAGCTCGTGGGTGATTACAGTGCCAGAGCCTTTCTCAACGGACAGATTGTTTGGAAAACGCTGGTTAATGCTTCTCAAACTCACTTAGCGATTAACTTTACTAACCTAACTCAAGCCCAACGAGATTCGATCGCGTTAGTCATCTATTCTGATGTTGAGGAGTGGTATTCGCAAAAGCGCGATGTTGTAGACAACCCGCTTGGCTCTTTCTTATTTCTTGCCACAAGTCTGTTTCGCGCCTTGCGGGAGTTCCAGCCCTACAAAGGTGGTAAGGTTCGCAAGCAGGTTCGAGCGGCGGCTCAAATCTACTGGGAGGGTAACTTTTATCCGGGAGAGGTCACAGAAGTGGGAGTTACCAGTTTGCGGCTGGAATTAGATGGCAGCACGACATCGAGTTCCAAGATTGTGCAACCGCAAGACTGGGAGAGAATGCAGCACGATAAACCTTTAGTTGGCTTGCTATTTAGTCAGGAGACCGCCAAGCTGATATCCCAGCGCTTTTTGGCGCAAATTTCAGATGTCGAAGTCTTGTCTAGTCAAAACTCGCCTCACGGGAAAGTGGCCCTTGAGTTACTGTTCCCAGAGCAATTCCAAGAACGCCAATCTGGCAAAATTAAACAACTCGTGAAAGTCTTGCAATGACCGAGCACGGAGCCTTTTAGTTTTGATATCTTCCCGCCGCTATCGCTTACAGCTATAGCGGCGATGTTCTAACGTCTATTCTTCTGTCGTCGCTTCTTCAGTAGATTCAGTCACTGAATCTTCATTCGTTGCATCAGGCGTCTCTTCAAGCACTGGTGGCTTGGGTTTGGGGGGCTTCGGAGCCCGTACTAAGGCTGGGTTCACGCTACTGGGGCGCGAATCCTCTTGCTTACCTTTTCCTCGTCCCTTTTTTCTATCTTTCTTTTGGAAAGTTTGGGAGGGCTTTGAGTCAAAACGCTCTTCTGTGGAGCGTCCTTGCCCTTTAACCTCTTCACCAGCGTCGCTCTTAGGAGCAAGAGTCTGACGCTCAGACTTCTTTATAGGACGTTCTACCATAACTTCAACACTCTAGTTTTTTTGTAAGAGTTCAGACAGTGTACTCCTCATGCTTTATGCTACGGAATTCTGGCGCTTCCGGCAATCTGCAAATAACAACCACCTTTACAGGAATGGCACTGACTTAAGGCGAAAGTTGCAGGTATTAGAAAAAACTCGGACTTGGGGGTTTCCCCCAAACCCCCATTGGGGGACAATCGTCTGCCCCTCTCCCCCCCACGCAAGGGTTGATTCAGGGTTAAGTCAGTGACATTCACCTTTACAGCAAGAAAAAAGAGTAAGGGCGAGGCATGCCTCGCCCTTACAGAATTTAATGACTCCCTTGCTTCATGCAAAGCGAGAATTTAACGTAGCGAGACAGAGAATCGCTGAGGTTGATAGTCCGCTCCCAGTTTGTTGGCACAAAATCCCAAATCTCGCGTTTGCCCTGGTTCGATAACTCGTCCCCAATCTAAGGGAGTCACTACATATTGCGAACCTTTGGGTTGAAAATTACCGTTCCAACTGTTATTGATTGACGCCTGATTCATCTGGAAGGTAACTTGCCAATCTCGAACAGGTGTACTGCCGGGATTTTTCACCTGTATGTTCATACAAAATCCAGCCTGCCAATCCGATTGCATGTTGGATACGATCTTCAATTCAGATTGACTGGTTGTTGAAGTGTGAGAACTCGACCCAGAACTGGGTGATGGGCTAACGACAACAGACCCAGAACCAGGTTTAGCGTTGGAAGCTGGGTTAGAAATCGGTTTAGGAGTAGGAGTCTGGACAATAGAAGGAGAATTGGCTGTAGCTGGAGCAAAACCATTGGCAAGCAACAAGCCCTGAAGCAGTTGCTGCTTGTCCGCATTGACCGTGCGCCAGTCGTCTTGCAAAACACCTCCCGTATCCGCACTGTTAGGATTCCAACTCCAATAAGCGAAGCTCATATCCTTTTGACGGATGTAATCAACAAGCTTCCGTTGCCAGAGTCCTTCCTTGGAGTTTGTATCTACTTGCCGCCCCCCAAACTCTCCTATCAGGATAGGAGCAATGCCTTTGGTCGCAATATAGTGCCATCCTGTTTCCCAACGGCTTTCCAGATTTTTGGGGAAACTGGACTCGTTAAACCATGGCTGATTGTAGACTCCAGGTCCATATTCGTGCGGGGAGTATACGAGCTTGTTGGGTTTGGACAAGCGCACGGGAAAGCGATCGACCCCTTCAAGATTTGCACCCATCCAATGGTACGCTAGCTTCTGACCGGGAACGTTCTTCTCCACCCCTTCGACAACAATTAGCCACTTCGGGTTGATATCTAGAATGGCATTACCAGCCCGTTCTGCTGCGATGCGCCAGTCAGTCGATTGGTCGTTAGTACCCCAACTTGCTCGACCGTGAGGTTCATTTTTCAGATCTGCCCCAATCACGTTCGCCTGATTTTTGTAACGGGTTGCCAACAGCTTCCAAGTATCGATCCAGTCTGCTTCCGTAAACCCATCGCCGTACCACAATTCTGGAATGCGTTGGTCGTTGAGTCGGTGAGAATCTAACAGGATTAATAACCCTTGTCGATTAGCCTCTTGAATAATGGCGTCCATCACTTCCAACGGCGATTTCCCTTGCAGTTCCTGATTGCTGCCGAGTTGGAAGTTAATGCCATTCACAGTTGAGGAGCGCAGCGATTGCACGGAGTAGGGAAGGCGAATCAAGTTGTAGCCCAGGCTTTTGATCTGCGCCAGCATTTCTTTATAGTCTCGGCTGGACAATCCATCAGGAGCATGCAAAGCGGTCTCAATGCCAAACCAGTTCACCCCTCTCAAGAATACAGATCGACCTGTAGAATCAACAATTTGCGAACCCCGAGTCGAAAGAGGCAACCCAATGGTGCTGGGGGATGCCGCATTTACAGGATTTGGCTCAGATCCGAGCGATACCATCAGAGATACCAACACTACAGCTAATCCAAGACCGATGAGTCCTAGATACGGTCTAACACCGATTCGTCTCACTCTAGAACTGTAGGGCAATCCTTTCTTATGGCGTTGCCGATTCGATTGGGTTGCGGCTGTCGCCCTATACCGATTGGCTCGGCGCAACACGTCAGTGTGCTGTGGGGTGTGCCATAGCAATTCCTGTAAGAATCGTCCGAAATGGCTCAAAACCGTTAATAAGCTCACCGATGCGACACGGGTCACACGCGAGATTGGGTACAGAAAAAATTTAGACATTTTAGTGAAACGTGAAGCAGTTGACTGGGTCAGAACGAGAGTACTGAAGTTTACTCAACGCATGACTGGCTAACTGGTTTTTAGCTTTTGCTGTCTGCTACCCTTCCTAACAAGAGACAACATCTAGCTGTTAATGTTTCCAGCAATGACACCAATTAACAGGAACAATGTCCCTCTCATTCGAGATTAGCAAGTGTCGGAGTTTTTGATGCTTTTAACCCTCATTCCACGCCCTCAACTCCTTAGGGAAGGAATTCTATCCAAAGGAAGATGACTAACACCATGCTAAGGCTTGCTTCATCTTGCGATCGCTAGCCATCATGCTAACGCTTTTACTCCAAACTTTAGTAGCTTGTTAACAATAAATAGCTCACCAAAATCTTTGAGCGTAAAATATTTGCCTATCCGAGCGTAAGTTTTTCGTCAAAACGGTCATGTGTTTGCCAGCAATAGCAAAGCTCGATTGGGATAACGCTCAACGCCCAATCGAGCTTTGCTCGAAGAATAACGCGATCGCGATTCACCGAATAAGCTGGCTGAGAAGCAATTTCGGAAAAATACAACTAGTTGCTTCATCGGTAAGGCAGCATTAGTGAATTTTCACAAGAAGTTTATCTAGTTTTTCCCATCTTCATCAACGCTTTACAGAGTTTTACTGACCGAGAAGACTAAACTTTATACAGCTAAACTTAGTATCTCAACGCGTTTTGGTATCCCTCTGGCCAACGCTTTCACCTATCAGCAGCCAAGCAGCTCGTGCATTTTCTAGTAAACCTTGTATTTTTACGAGAGTTCCACAAACACAGTCACTGAGAACAATCATGTCTGGATCGCCACTAAAGAAATTTTTCCTTACACCTGCTGTTATTTCTGCTTCAGTCTTTGCTGCACTAGCGTTACCACTAGCGGTATTAGGAAATAAGCCAGTTACGATTCAACTACAGCAAGAGCCTGTGTTTTACGGGCAATTGCGTGATGTGGCTACTCCTTACCTCGGTTTAGCCAGCGTCCTCTCTGTGGGAGCTGGTGTTGCTAGCATTGCTGTCGCTGGTTGGCGGCAGTCTTCGCGCAAATCCTCAGAAGTTGAAGCTCAATTATCAGGTCTAGCACAACATCTTAAGGAGAAGGAAGCTCAGTTAGAGGCGCTCAAGCATTCCGAATCTCGCTTAGAAGCGTCTGGACTGAAGGCGTTTTTGGATGAGGACGTTCCCTTAGAGCCTCAGGCAACGACTGAGACAGCAAATTTCAGCGTTCCACCTGTGATTGAGAAATTTGCGATCGCATTACCAGTAGTAGAGACTCCTGTAGCAGTACAATCTGCGATCGCAGTTCAAGCCGCAGCAGCGAAGTTTGCTTGCGCCCAAACCTTCTTAGGCTATTCTCAGGTCAAGACTATTAAACCGTCAGAGACAAGCGCCACCGATTTAACCCAAGAAGTGGAGCAACTGCAAGCTCAATTGCAAAAAATTATGGCTCAGATGGCAACCGTGCAATCCGCCCTAACAGCAGCACATCAGCCAGATAAGTCTGAAACAACACCATCAGATAAGGTAGCACCGCTACAAGCTGCGAAGTCTTGGTCTGTACATCAGATGGCATCTTAGGAACATAGACTAAATAACTACATGTATTTGCAATCTATAAGAGCATGGCAATGCCGTGCCCTTATAACTACCGTTCTAAAAACAATTTCGTAATCCCTCAAAAAAAATTCAAGGCGTCCTTTTTCGAGAAGGATGCCTTGCTTCCTATACATGGCTAATTCAAACGGATGATTTGAGTATCTGATTGAGTTAGACCCCCTTATGGGTACGGGCGAACTCGTAGCGCACCATCAAATTGGGAGTCAATTTAGCTTAGCTAAGCGAAGCATGGCTGCGATCGTAGCTGGCGCGGAAGCTTGGGTGGGGCTTGCCTTGAATGTGATTCCAGTAATCAACATGATCCATTTCTAAACCCACTTCAGCAGCAGCACGACCGAGCATGGATTGCTGACGATTTTTGATCAGGTGATGGTGGCGCATCATCAGGGCACGAGCTTGTTCTTGAGTAGACATATAAAACCTCTTTGGTTGCTTTAGTATTGTTTAATGGCTCTCTACTAATAAATATAGCAGAAAATTCTGTAACAAAATATACAAATTAGCATAAAATACAAATCTTTACGTAGTTTATTAGAAACAACTACTAACCATTAACGTGGTCGGGCGGTCGTTCGGAACATCCTTGTTCATCGGTGGGCTTCCCGACCGCCTTCTTTATGAGTCGCTATTAAATAGAGACTCCGGAGACATGGAAGCAATCTTCCCTCAGTCCATCAAGCCTGTATAGGGTTTATTCACCCGTGGATGACTCTACACTCAGGCTTCTAGCAGCAGCTTCAGGCTTACTAGAGGTTGGCAAGAGCGAATCACAGGCATGGCTGGGAGAGTCTGAAGCGGGTAGCACTCGGACGCGAGCATATTTAAGTCCAGTAATGCCTTGTAACGGCTCAACGGTACTCGATTGGATTTCTGTATCTACCCAGCCTTCGCGAGCTAAGTAGCGCAAGTATTGTTGATATTCAGCCCACTCTTCTTCCGTGGAATACACCAATGTGAGCATACCCGGTTGGGTAATGCGAATGCGAGATTGCTCGTCAACGGCTTTATCAATTCGCTTTTTGACAATTTCGTAGCGGATATCGCGTGTCCCTCGTACCTCGAACAGTTTTTCCGTGTGTTCGTCGTGGATGATGTCTACGGTAAGGTCTTGAACTAATACCAGATGCGTGACTTCCAGTTGAGTATGGTAAAGCGTTTGAAGGTTGAACGCGGTTCTAGCACAGTCACAAATCGCGCGTAGCTGTTCGTAGCGCAGGCTGCGGAGATGGTAGATGGAAAATTTGGAATCAATCGATTCCCCCACGTAAATCATATGATTGATGCCGTCAGTGGATTCGATGTCGCAATAGTGGGGGATGATTTGTTGCATGCGCGATTGCCACCGCTCCCAGGTTTCTTTTAAGCAGGAGTTAATTTGGCTAATGGTTTTGTCATAGCGGGCGCGACCGACATAAACTGATTTATGGTCGTTGTTACAGCTTTGCCGATATGTCTCAACAGCAGCGAGAGCATCCGAGCCACAGTGACCGAAGTAGTCCAGGTAAAGTTCGAGGCGATCGCTCAAAAATTTCAATGCCGTCACTTCCGCATCAACCGTGACCTTTTCTTTGAGCTTTTCGATGTATTCAAGCAAATCGAGGCGTAGCTGTTCGCCCAACGCACTCTCCTGATGCTGGCAAACGGCGTCTACTATATTGAGAGCCAACTGGAATTGTTCGAGTAAATCTCCCTGAATCGCACGATTACGCTCTTCAGACGAGCCACGAATGTCGGAGATGCCATACAGGGGATAAACATTGGCGAAGACAATCGGTTCTGACCGCAAACCCCAGCTACGTCGTTCGGCTTCTTGCAAAAAGCGCCACTCTACGGCGGGATGGATGTTCGTAAAGCGCTGCTGAATCGCTTGGCGAAGGGCGGCGGTAAACGCGGGCATCAACTCTTCAGCGTATTTGCAATCCAATCCATCAAAATTATGCGGGCGATCGCTAGTTATTCCAACCACGCCAGCTAGCTGCCGCGCCCCTTTGCCCGATTTCATCGCTTTGACAACTAGAGGAATCAGTAACAGAGAGCGAACTCCTCGATCGAGTAGCGATCGCTCGCTGTCGGTTTGGCAATCTAAGCTTAAGTCAGGAACGTTCCAGATACGATTCGCATCCGCTGCCCGCAAAAAGTGCGACCCTGAAAGCGATTGTAGGGAGTGCAGGCTCGCTCTTAACTCTTTACGCTCCGTGCTTATGAACAGTCGAGCCTGCTCGTTCTCCACACTCAGGATTAAACTGTTATTGGCTCGAAACAGCGACTGTAGACGTTTGGTAATCCGGCGAAATTTATCTGGACGGAGAATCGAGTCGCGATCGATCAAAAGCTCAACAATATGGCGAATGGTTTCCCGTTCGGTAACATCGGACCCTTCTAACAGCAACGGTCCTGATAGCTGATAATTTTCTAGGCGCAGCCGCTGCCGCCAGGATTCTAACTGCGCTGCATCGATCGACCTTGCCGAGCAATCCTCCACGAGCAACTGCTTGATATCCAAATCTGCCAACTCATCGAGCTGAGAGTCCAGGCGAGCAATGCTTAACTGCCCCGAGCGGAAGGCAAATTCAATCAAGCGAGGCTCTGGATACAGAGGACTCCTCAAAGCAACAATTACGGGTTGATCCAATAGCCGCAAACTGGAAACTGAAATGTGATAGATATCCCGGAGTACCAGATGCAGCACATGCTGCCGATATAGAGTGTCAACTGCTGTCCCTTTGAAATCCGGCAATAAATCGGGTAAGCGGATTTCTCGCTCTGCAATCTCTGAATACGTTCCACCAATACCCATGAGACTACAGAAGTAGTCATTGGCACACTGTAGCGTGAAAGTCCCCGGTTCTACTACTGCCATTAACAACTGGCTATGCTGTTGGAAATGAACTAACCACTGCCACTCTGGTTTTATGGGTAACGATTGAATAGCTTGAGATTGAGGCAAGGGAGTGTCACTGGCAAGCCTGTCCGGAGAGGCTCTCTCTACCGCTGACAAGCGATCGCTTGTCAGGTTATCCAGTTGCTGAGGCTCCAGCTTTAAATCCTCAACCGAGTTAGGCTTGTGGCTTGGTGCACTGGCAGGCTGGTTTTTCTCCAAATTGGAGCGTGACTTACGGGTAGGCATGGGAAAAGTATTTAATGAAGGGTAGCGTCTCAGCAGCAAGCTGTCTCAAAACCTCTCCTGCTCGCTTATCAACGAAAAACAGTCACACCAAAAAGAGCAAAGAGGTTTTCTCTGCTTCTTCTCCTGCCCCCAATCAGCGTCTCTCATGCCTTTCGCCTGAATGCAGAGAGACTTTCGCACAGGTAGGGTTTATCCTCACCCGCATCTGGCGCGGCGTTCGATTAGTTTGGGTTCAGGAGAATGCACCCAGCTCAATTCTAGATTCCTATATTCAACGTCGTCAGGAGCTACAGCTAACGATGTCGCTTAAGTAATAAGCTACGGGAGCATTTGTCGCGATAAGTCAAGATAGTTTAAAGATATTTTGAAGATATTGTGAGATTCTTCACTCCCGGTACAGCGATCGCGCTCCTGCCTCTGAGCTGAATGCCACTGTGTACGCGGTCGGGTTAGGGTACCTTTCGATTAATCTCCAGTTTATCTACCGGAATTTTGATATATTGGATTGAAGACGTTTCATATAGTATTTTTACTCAAAACAAGCATTCAATCTCCGGCAGGTCTATGAGCATTTCTTCGGGTCAACTACGAGATTTACCGGCAAAATTTCCCAAACATTCCAAGACAGTGGCTAACGTGCAGCAGTTGCCTCAATCTGAGCCAATGTTTTACTACTTTGCCTATGGCTCTTGTATGTGTCCAGTAGATTTGAAGCGATCGCTTGGCGAAAAAACCCATGCTTATGTGATTGGGCCGGCAACGCTCCAAAGCTATCGACTAGGTTTTTATCGTAAGTCAAAGTTGCGTAACTGTGGTGTCCTGGATGTAGTACCAGATCCAACCTCAACTGTTGAAGGAGTATTGTATCGCTTACCTTGGCGGTTGAGCGATGCCCTAGACCAACGCGAAGAAGTTCCCAAAGGCGGTTATCGGCAGGAAATGGTCGATGTCCTGAGTAGGGGGCACCTTTACAAGAATGTTCGTACCTATGTGGTGGTCAACAAATTAGCCGAGGAATTAGCTCCCAATGATTGGTACTTTAATGTTGTTCTGCGGGGTGCCGTAACTTGCGGACTTCCAGAGCAGTATTGCTGGAAGTTGTTTAATCATATGTACCAGCTACAACAAAATCATTGGGAAGATCGAACTTTGCGATCGGCTTAGAGATTTCTTCCACAATAGAGGTTACCCAATCTTGTGGAGCAGGTGTCTCGCCTGCTATAAGTCACGGGTGGGCAGGATGCCCACCCTCCAAGAGGTCAGTGATTAACGAGTAGCCGCTTCCATCAGCTCTGGCTCTTTAAACAACGCCGTACTCAAGTAGCGTTCGCCAAAGCTGGGCTGTATCGCAACGATCAACTTACCAGCATTTTCTGGCCGTTTACCCACCTGGATTGCTGCATATACAGCAGCGCCGGAGGAGATGCCGGAGAGTAACCCTTCTTCTCTCGCTAAACGGCGACCGTAAGCGAGTGCATTTTCATCCTCAACCTGGATTACTTCATCAATTAAATCAGTACGGAGAATTTGGGGAATGAATCCTGCACCAATGCCCTGAATCTTATGCGCTCCAGGGTCTCCGCCGGAAAGTACGGGGCTTTTAGCCGGTTCGACAGCGATCGCTTTAAAACTAGGTTTGCGCGCCTTGATGACTTCAGCCACACCAGTAATGGTACCGCCAGTACCGACTCCAGAAATCAGAATATCGATCTGACCGTCGGTATCTGCCCAAATTTCTTCGGCCGTTGTTTCTCGATGAACCTTGGTATTAGCCGGGTTTTGGAACTGCTGCGGCATGAAGGCATTGGCTGTGCTGGCAACAATTTCCTCAGCACGAGCAATAGCGCCTTTCATTCCCTTAATTCCTGGGGTGAGTTCCAAGTCGGCACCATAAGCTTTGAGCATAGCTCGTCGTTCTAAACTCATGGTGTCGGGCATGGTTAAAATTAATCGATAGCCTTTGGCGGCTGCGACCATTGCCAACGCAATCCCCGTGTTGCCGGAGGTTGGTTCAACGATTGTAGTTTTGTCGGGATGGATCAGACCCGCTTCTTCCGCCGCTTGAATCATACTCGCGCCAATCCGGTCTTTTACGGAAGCGGCTGGGTTCATTCCCTCTAGCTTTACCACAATTCGTGCCACACACCCTTCAGCCTGGGGAATGCGATTGAGCTGAACCAGAGGAGTACGACCAATTAATTCTGTTACATCATTTGCAATCCGCATACTTCTACCTCTAAAAGGATTAATTTAAGAATTTATTACCCAAGCTTAATAGCATCCTCTTATTAAGATATACAAGGGTTCTTCGACTCGTTTTTTGTATTTTTGTTGACTCTGGAACTCTTTCCTGTTTCTCATAAGTAAACTATCTATGTCGGATGGTTACGCTCGCGCTCCGATTGGGTAGACTTGTAAATTACTTTATTCCTACCAGAATAGCGAAGATTAGAGCAAGTTAGCTACCAACTTCACAGCATACCAAAGGAGGTAACGGCTACCTTTGCGACTTCGAGAATTTTTCAGGTTTAGATAAGATCTGATTAGAGGGAAAAGACTATGGCTCATGCTTGCTGCGGACCGGGTTATGCTTCTCCAGAAGCCGCGATACAAGCAGAACGAGAAAAACTGCTTTATGCGATCGCGCTTTATACTGGCACTGGAATTGAAGAACCGGATTATTTAGCCACTGTAGACGTTGACCCGGACTCCCCAACCTACTCGCAAATTATCCATCGCCTGCCCATGCCCTACATTGGGGATGAACTGCATCACTTTGGTTGGAATGCTTGCAGTTCCTGTCACGATGACTCCAGAAAATCTCGACGCTTTTTGGTGATTCCAGGTCAGCGTTCCAGCCGAGTCTACATTCTTGATACGGCTGATGCGCGTGCGCCGAAAATTCACAAGGTGATTGAACCAGAGGAAATCAAAGAAAAGACCAACTTAACTGCCCCTCACACCGTACATTGCCTCGCAAGTAGTCAAGTCATGATTTCCATGCTGGGGGACAGTGAAGGCAATGGGCCAGGAGGCTTTTTGTTACTAGATGAGAACTTTGATATCGCGGGTCGTTGGGAAGACAAAGCCGATGGTATGCGCTTTAACTATGACTTCTGGTATCAGCCGCGTCATAACATTATGGTGAGTAGCGAGTGGGGCGCACCCAAAACCTACTATCCTGGCTTCGATCTCAAGGATGTAGAGGCTGGAAACTATGGACACCAAATCCATTTCTGGGATTGGTCGAAGCACGAGATTATTCAAAGCGTTGACCTGGGTGAAGAAGGATTAATTCCTCTGGAAGTACGCTTTCACCACAATCCTGACAGCACTCATGGTTTTGTGGCGGCAGCACTTAGTAGTAATGTCTGGCATTGGCACAAGTCCAATGGTCATTGGGCAGTTGAGAAGGTGATTGATATCCCTTCCGTTGAGGTAGAGGGATGGCCGATTCCCGTACCCTCCTTAATCACGGATATTCTACTCTCCATGGACGATCGCTACATCTACTTCTCGAATTGGTTACACGGCGACATCCGTCAGTATGATATCAGCGACCCCTCAAATCCCAAACTGACAGGTCAAGTTTGGTGTGGAGGATTGCTGGGTAAAAGTAGCCAAGTCCAAGGTCATACATTGGAAGGTGGTCCCCAGATGCTGCAACTTAGTCTTGACGGCAAACGGCTTTATGTTACAAATTCCCTCTTTAGCACCTGGGACAATCAGTTTTATCCGGGTTTAGCTAAAAATGGCTCCTATCTCTTGCAGATTGACTGCGATACAGAACATGGCGGCTTGAAGATCAACGAAAACTTTTACGTTGACTTCAGTCAAGAACCTGCTGGCCCAGCCCGTGCCCACGAAATGCGCTATCCGGGCGGAGATTGTACGTCTGATATTTGGGTCTAGCTTAGTGTAAGAAGGCAGGAGCCTCTTATGCAGAAGTCAAGAAAGCTTGTACAGTAAGCTTTTTAACCTTTTTCAATTGGATAGTTATTTCTGTGAGGCTGCACTTAGCGATCGCGTCGGCATTGTCTAGCTAATGTATTAATAATTAATACTCCCACGCTTTGCTATGCGTGGGTTTTTCAGTCGCGATCGCTAAACACGTCATGTTATGAGACACTCGTAAAATGTTGATGGCTCAACTCGAACATTTTGTGTTGAACGTGGTGTATGCAGGCACAAGAGAAAATATTTTTATCCACAGTAGTACTCGCTCTTTTACTTCGACTATGTACTAGTGCAGAGTATGGAAGCAGAAACTTTAACCTAATTAATAATTATCTCACTCGCCAAGTTCAAAATTGCTCGCTGCAAAGTATTAATTTCTTGACTACTGATAATAAAGGAAATTCTTACGACCAAGGAGCCAATTATGTCATCATCTTTAATCCAAAAGCCAAAGACTTAGATTTTAAAGTAAGTTTAGGATTATCTCATAAACTTTACGCTAAAGACGAGACGAATAAATTACGCCAAAACTATGTTCCTAAATTATTTCGCGAACTGATTTCGGATGGAAATTCAACTCTCAACGGCAAATACCCCATTGCGGCGATTAATGCCGATTATATCGGGGTTGACAATAAACCCCAAGGTCTAAATATTTCTAGAGGTGTAGAGTATTCCGGTAAATTTAAGGATAAACGCTCTTCTTTTGGAATTTCAGGGGGAAAACCCGAAGAGCGAGTAGCGACTATTCAGATTGGCAGACGAGATAACGAACTGCTGGATTACAATGTGGTGGGAGGGAATGGGCGATTTTACGAGCGGGGAAAGTTTAAAGACATTTGCCCGGACTTAGGAGACTACATCTGCGCTAGAGAAACTAGTCGTTCCATGGTTGCTCTTACGTCTAAAGGATATGTAATATTTTTAGTAAACAATGCATCTTTAAAACAATTTCTTTATCCATCAATGTTTGATGCTGTCCTCAAGGGAATTGCAAATAATTACTGCTTAGGTCAAATTCAAGAAGGGATGTTATTTGACGGGGGATTTTCTACAGGTCTTTATATCAATAATCGAATTTATGTCGAAAACTTTCATCCGGTTGGGTCAGTCTTCTTAATTTATAAAAAATAGAAGAATGAAAAGATACCAGGTTGAATTAATCAATCGTAACAAGACTAAAGTTGAGGTTGCAGAGAATCAATCTATCTTGGAAGCCGTAGAAGCAACTGGGTTACGCTTACCTGTGGGTTGTCGATATGGAGCTTGCATTACTTGTGCAGCACGATTAGTTGAGGGGGAAGTCGAGCAATCGAAGGCAGTGGCACTTAAACCAGCACAAGAAGCAATGGGTTACGTCCTACTCTGCGTTGCCTTTGCGCGATCGCATTGTCGGTTTGAAGTGGGTGTTGAGTGCCAAGATGAACTTTACCTCAATCCGTTTAAAGACCAGCCGTAGCTCATTCAAACACAACCAATCAAAAATAACTGTGTCAACCTACACAGTTGCTGGTGTCGCCAGAAGCGTTACCATAGGCGGACAAGAGACGAGGTTGGAGGAGACGGATGTGACAATTTCATTAAGACCTGACCCCTAAAACCCTTCCTTGTTAGAAAATATCAATTCACCTAGAGTTAGAAGCTTCCCACCCCTCTAGCTGACACCCTCCTTGCCACTTCTGGGTCATCAACAATGAACAGCAACAAACTGCCACCAAAACAGGGCCTATACGATCCACAGTTCGAGCACGACGCGTGTGGTGTCGGGTTTATCGTGCATATGAAGGGGCAGAAGTCGCACGAGATCGTAGAACAGGCGCTGACGATCCTTTTGAACCTCGACCATCGTGGTGCGTGTGGTTGCGAAGCGAACACTGGTGACGGAGCGGGCATTTTGATACAGGTGCCTCACAAGTTCCTGAAGAAGGTGGCAGCGGCGGAAAATATCGTGCTGCCAGAAGCAGGTCAGTATGGCGTAGGTACGATCTACTCCTCACCCGATCCTGCCACGCGCTCCAAGAGTCAGCAGTTGTTTGAACAAATCGTAACTGAGGAAGGTCAGCAGGTTCTCGGCTGGCGCGATGTGCCGACGGACAACTCGTCGTTGGGCAACACCGCAAAATCCAGCGAACCGTTCATGCGACAGGTCTTCATCCAGCGCGCCCCAGACCTTACTGACGATCTGGCGTTTGAGCGCAAGCTTTATGTCATCCGCAAGCGATCGCATAATGCCATTCGTGCCACTCATGTAGACCCCTACTGGTATCCGTCCAGCCTCTCATGCCGCACGGTTGTTTACAAAGGAATGCTCATGCCAGTGCAGGTGGGGCAGTATTATCCCGACCTCCACGATCCTGATATGGAGAGCGCGTTGGCGCTGGTACACTCCCGATTCAGTACGAACACCTTCCCCAGTTGGGAGCGAAGTCACCCTTATCGCTACATCGCGCACAACGGCGAAATTAACACGCTGCGCGGCAATATCAACTGGATGCACGCGCGGCAGTCGCTCTTCGAGTCAGAGCTATTTGGCGACGACATGAACAAGGTGCAGCCGGTGATCAACATCGACGGTAGCGACTCACTCATCTTTGACAATGCGCTCGAACTGCTCGTGCTGGCAGGGCGATCCCTACCGCACGCGATGATGATGATGATCCCCGAACCGTGGACAGCGCACGAGTCGATGAGCGATGAGAAAAAGGCATTTTACAAATACCACTCGTGCTTGATGGAACCGTGGGATGGTCCCGCCTCGATCGCATTTACCGACGGTACGATGATCGGTGCCGTACTCGATCGCAACGGATTGCGCCCCTCGCGTTACTACGTGACCAAGGACGACCTCGTGATTATGGCATCCGAAGCTGGGGTATTGCCGGTTGAACCCGAACGCGTAGCGTTAAAGGGTCGCCTGCAACCGGGTCGGATGTTCCTCGTCAATATGGAAGAGGGTCGCATCGTTGCCGACGAGGAAATTAAACACCAAATCGCTAGCCAGCATCCGTATCGCGAGTGGATCGACCAACACATGGTCGAACTCGCAAAGCTCAAAGACGCGCCAGCTTCACCAGAAGTGAGTGTAGAGATGGAGAATTTCGTGTCTCTACTCCAGCGCCAGATGGCGTTTGGTTACACGTTCGAGGAGTTGCGCCTCCTGCTGACACCAATGGCCCGCGATGGCGTCGAAGCCATCGGTGCGATGGGCGCAGATACACCACTCGCCGTCCTCTCTGACCGACCCAAACTGCTTTACGATTACTTCAAGCAACTGTTCGCACAGGTCACGAACCCGCCGATCGATTCCATTCGCGAAGAGATTATTACCTCGGCGGAGACGACGATTGGTGCCGAGCGCAACTTGCTCAAGCCAGAACCAGAAAGTTGCCATTTGATCGAGCTAAAAACCCCGATCCTAAGCAACGAACAGCTGGCAAAGCTCAAACATATTAATGAAGGTAATTTCAAGTCAGTCACCATCCCGATTCTGTTCAACCCGAAGGAGGGTGTGAAGGGACTCGAAACGGTGATGGACGAGATTTGCCAGAAGGCGAATCACGCGATTGAGTCAGGCGTGAACCTGATTATTTTAAGCGATCGCGGTGTGGACAAAGACAATGCAGCCATTCCAGCGCTGCTAGCGGTTGCCGGACTGCATCACCACCTAATTCGCGAAGGTACGCGCACGCGGGTTGGACTCGTCCTCGAATCGGGCGAACCCCGCGAAGTGCATCATTACGCCTTGCTCATCGGCTACGGTTGCGGCGCGATCAATCCGTATCTTGCCTACGAGACGATTGGTGACATGATCCACGAAGGGTTGATAACCAACGTTGATTACAAAACCGCCTGTAAGAACTACATCAAAGCGCTGACGAAGGGAGTAATCAAAGTCGCCTCGAAGATTGGCATCTCGACCATTCAGAGCTATCGTGGCGCACAGATTTTCGAGGCGATTGGATTGAACCAGTCGGTCATCGACAAATATTTCTCTTGGACAGCATCGCGGATCGAGGGCGCAGACTTGGAAGTCATTGCCAAGGAAGCGATCGCGCGGCACAGTCATGCCTTCCCAGACCGCCCCGCTAACGGTCACACGCTCGATGCCGGTGGCGAATACCAGTGGCGTAAAGAAGGCGAGGCGCATTTGTTCAGTCCGCAGACCATCCACACGCTGCAAAAAGCGGTGCGCGAGGGCAGCTACGAGCTTTACAAACAATACGCCGCACTGGTCAACGAGCAGGGACAGAAGCACTTCACTCTGCGTGGACTGCTGGAATTCAAGCCTCGGGAGCCAGTACCCATCGAAGAAGTCGAGCCAATCGAGGCGATTATGAAACGCTTCAAGACAGGCGCGATGAGCTATGGCTCGATCTCGAAGGAGGCACATGAGGCATTAGCGATCGCAATGAACCGCATCGGCGGCAGATCGAACACCGGCGAAGGAGGCGAAGACCCCGATCGCTATACCTGGACGAACGAGCGTGGCGACTCGAAGAACAGCGCGATCAAACAGGTTGCATCCGGTCGCTTTGGCGTCACCAGCCTGTATCTATCTCAAGCTAAGGAACTCCAGATCAAGATGGCGCAGGGTGCGAAGCCTGGGGAAGGCGGACAGCTTCCTGGCAAAAAGGTGTATCCCTGGATTGCGAAGGTTCGCCACTCAACCCCAGGCGTCGGTCTGATTTCGCCCCCGCCGCACCACGACATCTACTCGATCGAAGACCTCGCCGAGTTAATTCACGACTTGAAGAACGCCAACCGCGAGGCACGAATTAGCGTCAAGCTTGTGTCTGAGGTGGGTGTCGGTACGATCGCGGCAGGTGTTGCCAAAGCCCATGCTGATGTCGTCCTCATCTCCGGCTACGACGGAGGAACGGGCGCATCGCCGCAGACTTCGATCAAGCATGCGGGTCTGCCTTGGGAGCTCGGCCTGGCTGAG
>DATNPT010000275.1:0-22719 GCA_036703075.1 Chroococcales cyanobacterium | reverse complement strand
AACACTAAAAATTGACAGCATTCCACTATCTAAAATTTTCGTAGGAATACAACAATGGCTATCAATACAGAAAAACTTGGGTATGTCTTGCAAAACTTTGTCTCAACGACGAGTGATGTTCAGGGAGCCGCAGTCGTTACTCCTGATGGTTTACCCTTAGCTGCTAGCTTACCTGGTGGTATGGATGACGAGCGGGTGTCAGCTATGTCTGCTGCTATGCTGTCTTTGGGCGAACGCATTGGTCATGAACTCGGACGAGGCGATATCGATCGCATTTATGTAGAAGGCACCGAAGGCTTTAGTATTTTGACCAGTTGTGGTGAAGAAGCTGTGTTTCTTGTTTTAGCAGGTAAGGGAGCTAAACAAGGGGTTTTAATGCTAGAAATCAAACGCGCTCTTTCCGAACTAAAGCTTCTTTTGCTATAGGTTAGATCTAGCAGGACCGGACTAGCCTGACTGCAAAATTTTAACCTCCTGAGCATGAGGCATCCGAGCGATATTCGTTTAATCCTCATGCTCTAATCGCTCACTATCTAACACTCACACGTAGCTTGAATCTTCATGCCAGGATGGGGGAAAAGTTTTCATTCCTTGATTGTGAGTGATAGCTTATGGTGTCTATCTTGCAAGTAGGGGGTACGAAGAAGGTGACAGAGGTTACTAGACTTTCATTAAAACTTCACATGCGTAGTGTCCTGAACGTCTACACCTAATTTTCTCCATTTTGGGCTAACCCTACAGGTACGCCCTGCTGCAAGAGTAGTCCCGCTTATTAACAAGGAACTTAACTAAAAATTAGCGTCTATCTAGTTTAATCTTAGTGTATTTCCTCAATCCTGTTTGAACTTTCATTTCCTAAATTTTGATGAGGTATTGCGGAGCAAAAGCGAATGAAAACTATGCGTTCAGTAGTAGCAGGAGCTGTAGGGTCTGGTAAATCTACGTTTGTTCGGACGCTGAGTGAAATTGAAGTGGTTAATACGGATCGTATTGCCACGGATGAAACGGCTCTTTTGAAGCCCGAAACCACAGTTGCGCTAGATTATGGCAGACTCATACTGGGTCCCGATATGGATTTGCATATCTACGGCACTCCTGGTCAAGCTCGCTTTGATTTCATGTGGGAGCTTCTGATTCAAAATGCTCATGTTTATATTCTTCTAGTAGCCGCTCATCGCCCTAATGATTTTCACCACGCTCGCGAGATTATCTCGTTTATAGAGCAGCGAGTCAAAATTCCGATGGCAATCGGTCTAACTCATATGGATTGTGAAGGAGCGTTGGAACCCGAAGATATTATGATGACTCTGGGTTACAACATGAACGATAAAAACCGTCCTCCTTTCGTGACAGTTAATCCGAAAGATCGGCTCTCCGTACTAGAAGCGTTGGTGGTTTTGATGGCACGAACGATCGCGTGGAGTGACATGAAGCTATCTCTTACGCCATAGCTCAAGGATGGAGAGAATAGCTATAATCCATCACAACGGGAAAACTATAGATCATAAAGCGGCTTTTTCCACAAGAGATATCCTGAATCAGTAGGTAGATGTCTGAATTATGAATTGTGAATTATGAATTCTCAAAAGTATTCTGTTATTGCTCAATTCATCATTCATAATTCAGAATTTTTTCGGTCAGGGTAATCTCGCGAGCGGGTGACAACAAGTGTGGCGACGAGCCGCCGGAGCAACAAATGGTTGGAGACAGACCAAGGTACGAACTGCACTTTCACGCAAGCGTGCAAGATGCTGTCGTAAGTGACGACAACAACGTAAGGCAGATTTTCCAGGGTAGCTTGACTCGTCCTAGGACTGGAGCTGTACATCAGCTACCTCCGGATCTGACCGACTTCACAGGTCGTCAAGCCGAATGCGATCGCATTATGGCATGGCTGCGAGAGGAAGAGCCAAGCCAAGAGAATGCAGCCCCGATTTCTGTTGTCACTGGCATCGCTGGTGTCGGCAAATCTGCTCTAGCGATTCATGTTGCCCACCAATTGCAGCACGATTTCCCAGATGCTCAGCTTTATGTCAACCTGCGCGGCACAGAAGGTCAACCCGTAGCGCCATTGGATGTCCTGGCTAGCTTTCTCCAAGCTTGGGGTGTGGACGAGCCGTCAATCCCGGATAGCCTAACGCAAAGATGTGAACTCTACCGTTCGCGACTAGCAGGCAAACGAGTATTGGTGGTACTGGACGATGCTCACAACGAGGAGCAAATACGTCCTTTGCTACCCACTAGCTCTACCTGTGCAGTTCTAGTGATAACCCGTAGAAGGCTCGCGGCTTTGACAGGGTCAATGGTGCTTGACCTGACCGAAATGGCACCCACCGATACATTAGAACTGCTGCAAAAGCAGGTAGGGCAAGAACGGACACAAGCAGAACCAGAAGCCACTAAAAAGATTATCGACCTTTGCGATCGCTTACCTCTAGCTATCCGGATTGCGAGCGGCACGCTGCAAAATAAACTGGATTGGCGACTAGAAGATTATGCCCTGAGTCTTGCCAAAGAGCGACGAAGGCAAGAACAATTGCACTCGCTCAATTCGGCAGTTCGAGCGACACTGGTTCTCAGCTACCAACAGTTGGATGCAAGAGCGGCGCATCTGTTTCGCCTGTTGGGTTTACTGACCGGATCGAAGTTTTTACCTAGTGTAGCTGTCGCCCTCTTGGAGTCTGACCCAGCCAGTGCTAAAGAATCTGTCAACCGTCTCGTGAAGGCACAATTACTGGAGCCAGCGACGGATGAGCGATATCGCCTGCACGATTTAGTACGCCTATTTGCCAAAGAGCAGTTGGCTCAAGAGGAGCTAGCACAGGCACGGCAAGCCGCTCGCCTCAGGGCAGGTCGCTGGTACTTGGAAACCGCCAAGATGATGAACCTCGCTCTGAACCCAAAGACTCGTCGCCAGCTAGCTCAAATTCTGAGCAAAAGTCAAGCCAGAACCCTAGCCGCAACCGAGCAAAATTTATGGCTGGGCGCTTTAAATTGGTTCAAACTGGAGCGCACGAACTTATTAGCCTGCGTCGATTGGGCTTACCAAGCTGAAGCCTGGGACATTGTGGTAGGGCTGGCTGAAAATCTGGTCAACTTCTTTAATACCTATGCTACTCGCGCCGACTGGGAACGAACTCATGTGTTGGCATTGGAAGCCACTCGTAAGCTGGGTCAATCTTCTGATAGTAATCGCCACGTTTCACGGCAGGGAGAGGCTCAAACGTTAACGAACTTAGGCAACCTTTACTCGTTGCAGAATAACTGGGAAAAAGCGAGCGAGTGCTACGAGCAGAGTTTAGATATCTTGAGCGAACTAGAAGAGCGGGCTGGAGTTGCTAAGTCATTAGGCAATCTGGCCAATGTTTACACTCAGCAGGGGCAATGGGGAAAGGCAAGCGAATGCTACAAGCAAAGCTTGGTCATCTTCGGGGAGATAAAAGACTCCGATGGAGAAGCTCAAACTTTGGCCAATATGGGTATTTTCTATATCAAACAAAATCATGAGGAAAAAGCTGCCGTTTTATGGCGAGAAGCTCTCACCAAACTGCCTCCAGACTCTGCCAAAACTCAACAGGTGGTTCAGTGGCTGGAGTCAATTAGACCAATTGCTCAAGCAATCCAGGTAACTAGTCCCCGCCCGCCCCAGCGTCGCATCTCTTACGTACTCGTAGGGTTGATTATTGTTGTTGCGATCGCTTTTGTTGTCATACTTTTGATGCATTGAGTGACATCCTCCACACGAGCGCAGCACCTGTCGGAATTGTGGATGTCAGCAAATTTTGCTGTTGTAAAATTTATAATATCATGTCATCTATCGGGGGATAGATTAGTCTCAGGACTCTAACTAGTTCTGAAACGCTCTGTCCTTCCTTGTGTGCAACTGCCTGAAAATGAATAATTTGTTTGATGCCTTCATTTCCTACGGAAGAGCAGATAGTAAAGCCTTTGCCAGCCAACTCTATGCTCGACTCCTTGATAAAGGATTTAAGGTTTGGTTCGATCAAAACGACATTCCTCTAGGTGTTGATTATCAGAAGCAGATTGATGATGGACTAGAGAAGTCGCACAATTTTTTGTTCATCATTGCGCCCCACTCGATTAACTCGCCCTACTGTGGTCTAGAAATTGAACTAGCGCTCCGACGCAACAAACGAATTATTCCGCTGTTGCATGTCGAGCAAATTACCCAAGAAATCTGGCAACAACGCAATCCCGGTCGTCCCTTGAGTGAGTGGGACGATTATCAGGCGAAAGGCAAGCACTCCAGCTATCCCAATATGCATCCGGTGATTAGCAAGATTAACTGGGTCTATATGCGTGAGGGCATTGATGACTTTGAGAAATCATTCGCTGGATTGTTAGAGATATTTGAACGCGATCGCGACTATGTTCATCAGCACACTTACTTATTAGCACAAGCACTAGAGTGGAAAAAGCATCAAAAACAGCCTCGCTATCTGCTCACTGGAGATGAACGGATAAAAGCAGAAACTTGGCTTAAGTTCAGGTTTAAAGATAAACAATCCCCCTGTGAACCAACCGATCTGCATTGCGAGTTCATTTGCGAAAGTACCAAGAACGCTGAAAACCTGATGACTCAGGTATTTCTCTCCTATGCAGATGAGGATAGACCGTTCATGCACAAGGTTGCCAGAACCCTGATGCGAGAAGGGATGACAGTTTGGACAAACAGAACTGATATAAAAAGTGGGGCTGAGTATGGAGAGGTGATCGATCGGGGTATTGAACAGGCAGATAATATGGTTTATCTAATGTCCCCAGGCTCGCTGAAATCTGTCTACTGCCAGAAAGAACTGTCTTATGCCAAGTCGTTGAATAAACGCATTATTCCGCTACAGATTGAGCAGGTTGATCCAGAGCAGATTTTTCCACAACTGCGTACCATTCAGTTCATCGAATGCCTACAGAACCAAAAAGAGTCGAACTATCACGCCAATATTGCTAAGCTCATTGGGATCTTGCGAGAGGATGCCACCTACTACGAACAGCACAAGCTTCTGTTGGCAAAAGCCTTGAAGTGGGAACAGCAGAAACGCAATCCCAGTATTCTGCTGCGAGGCTTCGATCTCCGCCTGACTGAGGCTTGGCTGAAGGGAGCAAAGGGACGCTCGCAACATCCACCTACAGCCTTACAGAAAGAATTCATTTCCGAAAGTCTCAAACAACCTCCAGAAGCTGCCTTAGACGTTTTTATTTCCTACTCCCGTGCAGATTCTGACTTCGTCCGCAAACTCAACAATGGACTGCAAATTCATAACAAAACAACCTGGTTCGACCAGGAAAGTATTGCCTCCGGCGTTGACTTTCAGCGCGAAATTTATAAGGGAATTGAAAGCTGCAATAACTTCTTGTTCATTATTTCCCCCACTTCGCTCAAGTCACCCTACTGCGCTGATGAAGTGGACTATGCCCAGAAGCTGAACAAGCGGATTGTTACGGTGCTGTACCAGAAGGTAGACCCAACTGAACTCCACCCAGTGTTGGCAAAGGTGCAATGGATTGATTTTTGCAACCCCGGCAGCGACTTTTTCACTAACTTTGGGGAACTGACTCGCACCCTTGATGCCGATCCAGACTACATCCGCAACCATACGCGCCTATTGCTGAAGGCAATGGAGTGGGATAGGGAAGGACGGGATGATAGCTTTTTGGTGCGGGGCAAAGACTTGAAAGCTGCCGAGGAGTGGTTAGCGCAGTCGGTGAACAAAGAACCCCCGCCCACAGAGCTTCAGGTTCAGTATCTGAAAGCCAGTCAAGAACTACCGAAACGCAAAATTAAACCGCGTACCGTGCTACTCACCAGTGTGGCAGTCACCGCGTTGGTCTGTGCTGCCCGTTGGTTTGGACTGACGGAGTGGACAGAACTGGCAGCTTACGATCGCCTGTTACGGTTGCGCCCTGGTAATGAAGCCCCAGACAATCGGTTTCTGATTGTAGGTGTAGATGAAGACAGTATTAACCTACTCAATGATAAGTATGAACCGGCAAAGGGAACGCTCTCAGATAGAGCACTGGATGACTTACTGAAAGTTCTGAACCAGCACCGACCCAGAGCGATTGCCTTAGATTTCTTTCGGGATTATGCGGCGAAGCCGGAGGTGGCAGCCCGTCTGAAGCAGACCCAGAATTTGTTTGCTATCTGTAAAAGTGGCAGTTCCGGCGATCTGCAATTTGCTGCCGCCAGAGGTGTCAGTCCGCCCCCGGAGGTGCCAATGGAGCGCGTTGGGTTCGCAAATCCAATAGATGATGGGAATAGTTTTCAGCGCCGCCAACTCCTGATGAATGCACCGGACGATAAGTTTTGCAATACGCTGGACTCATTGAGTCTGGTCATGGCGCGTCAATACCTGGCTGCTGCTGGGAAAGCCTACACCTCTCCCCTGGATGCTCAAGGGGAGGTTACAAAGAATATGCAGTTTGGCAATACGGCGATTCCGCAACTGGTAGGAGATGGGAGTGGGTACCGAGATCGCAACGACCAGTTGGCAGGATACCAAATAATGATTAATTTCCGCGCTCCCAACCGCGATGCTCGGAAATTTGCACAGGTTGTCAGTCTCAAAGACGTTCTGGAAAACCGGGTGCCTGCTGAACTCATTCGCGATCGCATTGTCTTAATTGGTTTGACAGCCCCGACAAGCACCAAAGCCGATATCTGGAATACCCCCTACGGTGAAATGCCAGGTATCTTTTTGCACGGACAGACGACCAGTCAGCTCATCAGTGCCGTACTGGATGGGCGTCCGCTCATTGGGTGGTGGTCGATGTGGGGTGAGACTCTTTGGATCTTCGGCTGGTCGTTAGTAGGGGGTGCGATTGTCTGGCAAATCAGTCAGTCAACCCATTTGGTCGGTACTTCAGTCGCCGCGATCGTGCTGCTATCTGTTGGCTGTTATGGGATGCTGGCCTACCGGAGTACCTGGATTCCTCTGGTGTCTCCAGCCATCGTCATGTTGATGACTGGTGCAGGGGTCGGATACCTTACCTATCGACACCGAAGACCTTAACTATTCTCAACTAAAGAGCTAATTGCTAATTAGTCAGAATTCAGAGCCATTAGCTATTAACCAAACGGAAGGAGATCGCTGCATCTATGAACCACAAACACTTGTTTTTCCATCAGAAGCTATTGAGCTGCACGCTCATCGCATTATTTCTTAGTATCATTGGGTGTCCCTTTAACCTCCCACCAGCTCAAGCTAGACCTTTGGGGTCTCCCCCAGGTGCTAACAAAAGTAATGGAGTGCGTGGAGGATGTTTCGCTGTAGACCGGGAACGGGCTTTAATGGCTTTAGTTGATGAGAGTGACCCAGCACTAACAACTCAAGCCAATCCAACCTTCCTGTTTTACTCACCCTTTAGTCGAGCCTCTGTCTCCTCTCAAGATGGTCAGGACGATAGTGTTACCGTCGCAGAGTTTGAGTTGCTAGATGAAAACGAGAATTCAGTATTGAAACATCAAAAACTTATCCTTCCTCTACCCGATAAAGCAGGAATTATCAAGCTAAAACTTCCCAATACTGAAACCCGTTTGGAGCCTGACAAGGAATATTTCTGGATTTTCCGGATTATTTGCGACCCCAACGATAATACGGCAAATCCAAGTGTTGCGGGCTGGATTAAACGAGTGAGACCTGGTTCTAGCGTAAATGTGTGGTTCGATCGCTTGGATCGCCTTGCTCAGTCTCGCACAAATTCTATAGAGGACTGGACGAATCTCTTGGCAAAGTTTAATCTTCAGGATTTTTCTCAGGCTTCAATCCTTGAGTTGAAGCCTGAGGTCAAATTAACGACAACAGAACAAGACGAGCTCAATTCCTACAACCAACTTCCGACTAGAACATACGGTGCCCAATAGCGGGGATGAGCGTAGCGCCTATCTTTTAGAAGAGCCAACTGTGCCTGACGAAGCGCTTCAGAGCGGGTGACACCCGGTTGACCTAGATACTGATAAAGCGTCTGGGTGAACTGTACGCTGGACACATCTGCCAAGCTCCACAAGCCCGCAATCGCACTGCGTGCGCCTGCCTGTACCGTGGTGCCTGCAATCCCAAATACAGCGCGATCGCTTCCTGCTGCTGTCTTACAAGCACTGAGGATAAGCAGTTCAACAGGCTTGGTTTGGGTTGCCCGACGGTTGCGGAACAGCCCACTGAGTTGCTCTACTTCAATCTTCCCGTCTGCCGCCAATAGATAAGTATTTTTTCGGTTAGCACCAAATTGACCGTGGGTTGCCAAATGCACGACCTGGAAACTATCCTGATTTAACTTTTTGTTGAATGCGGTCTTGGTAAAGTTTTGGTCTCGGATGAAGGTAACAGATGCACCCGATTTCTGAATCTCATCGAGTTCCCGGTTCACGTTAGTCAGTCTGGCATACTGCTTAAATCCTTCTGGTGGCTCAGTTAGGCTGGCTGCCAGCACCTTCAGAGTTGAGTGGTTGAGGGGAACCGGATCGCGCACTTCCAACCCTAAGACTAGCGAAACAGCGTACTTCTTTACTAGGAATTGCTTGCCATCGTAGAGCGCCGACATAGGAATCGTCCGCAGTGGTCCGTCCAGGATGAAGACTAGGTTTTTAATGCCACTGTTTTGTAAGCGATCGCTAACAGGTTTAATCAGCCAGTCATAAACGATTTGACCGCTCTGCCTGACTGCCTTGGATCGGTACTCGTCCCGTAAGTTATCTTGAAAGTCCTCAAGCGTTTTCGTAACCTGCTCCTGAGAAAGCCTGATGGGGGGATAGTGGTACAGTTCTTGCCTGGGTAGTTTGAGAATCACCTCCAAGCGATCGTTCAGGATAATCGGGTAAATCACCGCAGCGGTATTGTCTTGCCGATCTACCACGTTGTCCAGTTGTCGAGTGATGTCCTGACTGTCCTGACAGCCTTCGTGTAAGTAGTTTTGCAGTTCTGCTACCTGCAACGCTTCCATGACTTCACGGGCTTGCCGCAAGTTTTTCTGGCTGGGTTCTGCCCCTCTAACCCCTGCTTGGGGGGGTTGCAGCAACAAATCCACCAGCTCTCGGTAGACCGACTCAACGCTTTCTCGGAAGGAAAACTGCACATCAAGATTTACAGCAACCAGGTCACCGCGCACCGATCGCAATGTCTCGTAAGCTTCGGTGTAAGCTGCGATTGCATCTTTATTGTTTGCCTGTGCCTTAAAAACACGCCCAAGTTGCCACGCTGCCTGATAGGAAATCTCCGATGCATTAATGGACTGAGAAAGATTGAGTGCCTGTTGAGTTAGGTCTTTCGCAAAAGACCATTGCTGGGTTTTTTCATAAAGATGCCCCAACTCCTCTAAGACTTGAGCCTGCGCCCGCACATCTCCTAAACGCTCTGCTTGCTCACGGGCAACGGCAAGAAGCTGGGCAATTTCCTGAACATCCGGAGGAGTCAACGTCCCGGTTTCTCTATTCGTTGGAATCAGTCTTCGCAAACTGCTGGCAAGATTTACTTGGGCATAAATTTGCGATCGCCCTGGTGGCAGATTAGCAATCTGCTGTTGCACCTGAGGATAGAGGACTTGGGCCTGTGACCATTGTTTGAGTTCGACCAGCAAGCGCAGTCGGTTCAGTTGTGCCTGCGTTTGAATGGGTGCGATGGACTCAGCGATTGCCTGTTGATAAAAGCTCAGCGCTTCATCGGCTTTGCTCTTGGCTTCATTAGCCTTGTCCTGGCTGCGAGCCACCTTGCTCTCGGACCAAGCCACATTGCCCAGACTCAGCTTGGCACGAGCAATAGCTTCTGGCGATCGCAATTGAGTGCCAATTTTCAGGCTTTGTTCCAACACTCCTCTGGCACAGTCTGGGTTGGGCTGTGACTCCTCTTTACAATCCAGGCTACCAATCCTCTCTAGAGCATCTCCGAGACTCTGGAGGTTTGCGGCTTTAGCTAGAGAGTCAGGTTGAGATTCTAGAACTTGTCGCAATTCCTTCAACGTCAAACTTGCCCGACGGTACAGTCCCAGCACTTGAAGGGCATGCGTTTGATTGATGCGGCTCAAGGTGGCGCGGGTAGACTCTCCCAGCCGAGTGTACAAGTCAGTCGCCTGTTCCCACGAATCACTTGCAGCCTCTGCTTTCCCCTGCGCCAGTTGTAGGCTTCCTCGCACGTCCAACGCCTGCGCCCAAACACTCAAACGCTCTGGCGTATCCTTTAACGCGGATTGCAGTAGGGCAAAGGCAGAATCAATCGCCTCAGTTGCCTCTGTCCAACGCCCAAGCTGCTGATAGCTAAGAGACTGGTTGCTCAGAACCACTGCCTGCCCGATGGTATCTCCATTGTCCCGATCGCCCTTGAGCGCCTGCTGCAAGACCTGTAAGGCTTCAGCAAATCGTCCTGTTTCGTATAGTATCCTTGCCTGTTGCTCCAATTTCTCAACCGGGTTGCTAGGCGATTCGTTTGAATAGGCATACTTTGTAACCCCTGCTCCCATCCCTGTTTCCCAGCTTTGGAGCGGATGCTGTTGGGAATCAGTCGAAACGGCGGACAAAACCTGAGGGTTTTCCGTTGAGATAAATGGAGCGACATTTTTAGCGATCGCTGGCAAGCCAAGTCCGCAAAGTAGAGCAGATAAACAAGCGATCGCGAAATAGCCGACCCAGCGCTTGAAGAATTTTGGATTTTGGATTTTGGACTTTGGATTGAGAATCATTCACTTAATTTAGGGGCGGTAGTCTCTGGCAATGCATAACTTACCCAATTCTTCCCTGGTTCAATTTCTTGACCAGAGAGTAACTTGGGTGAGACTGACGAGAATTGGCGTAAAAGGCTGACGGCTGACAACTAACGGCTATTACTCGCTGGTGGACAAAGTTTAGTGGAAAACCCCGACTGATGAGGGGTTGCTGTAGGAGTTTGGGCAGTGAGAACCAGTTCACCCTTGGCATTGATGAACATTCCCTGGGCTTCTACTAGCGTGTTAGTTGGTCGGGTGAAAGGAAGCTCAACTGGCTCGGCTAGGTGGCTGACATTACCAACATCACGAGTCACCCATCCTGGCGGCATGGCTCCACTCGTTTGAGGATCGTCCGGTCCGGGAGGGAGTCCGCCTCGTCCAGTGACCACAAATTCACTCTGACGATTAGCAGTTGTGTCACTCGTTGGTTCACAGCCCGTTGCAATTAGATTGCTTGGCTCTCTCAGACTAGTAACGATCAGTTCAGCTAGTTCTTGACTGGATTCAGTGTCCTGGGTATTGTCTGCAACTATTCTTTCCAGATCTGTATTAAAACTGGCGTTGGTATCGCTGATTCCGTTCTCGCGCAGAGCCTTGAGTTGATCTGGGGTGATGCGCGGCTGCGATCGCAACCCAACCACTTGCAATGCGTTGATATTCGCCGTGCCACCTCGATCGCCATAAGCACTGGCAAGGATATCGCTGTTTTCCGAAAGAGTCGCAATCACAAGTCCGTCTTTCGCATTAATGGTAATTACGCCACCATCGCCGCTTCTCGGTGGAGATTGGGAGCCAGCTTGGGTGGAAATCTCGCTGCTGTTGTTGAGTAATAATTGCTCTCCTACCGTGAGGTTAATATTGCCGCCTTGTCCACTGGCAGTTTTGGTAGTAATTCCAGCTCTATTATCCAAAGTGATGCGATTAGCGTCGATCGTTATACTACCCGCCTGTGCTTGGGAACTACTGCTAATAGCCAGTTGAGCGCCATTAGTTAAAGAGAGAGAGTCTGAGGTGATGAACATGTTACCCCCTTGACCAACCGCTCCCTGTTCCACTTCGCTGCTAATCTTACTAGGAGAATTGCTGCTACTCACCCCAGTAAGATTGACTGCACCCTGAGCATTAATCCTGACATCTCCAGCATTTCCTTGTCCGAAGGTGCTGGTACTCAACAGAGCGCCATCTGTTAAGGAGAGTGAACCCGCCTGAATCTCAACTAAACCAGCATTGCCGATGCCATTGGTTTCCAAACGGCTGAAGAGGCTACCGTTGACCAGAGAAACTTCGCCCGATGCCTGTATGGAGATGTTGCCAGCATTTCCTCGTCCAGAGGCGCTGGTAGTCAACAGAGCGCCATCCGTTAAGGAGAGGGAGCCTGATGCGATCGCAATGTTGCCTCCTTGAGCAACCGCTCCCTGTTGCACGCTACTAGTAATCAAACTGGGAGAATTGCTACTACTGACGCCAGCGAGAGTGACTGCACCCTGAGCATTAATCCTGACATCACCAGCATTTCCCTGCCCGGAGGTGTTGGTAATCAATTGAGCGCCATCTGTTAAGGAGAGAGAGTTGGATGCGATCGCAATGTCGCCTCCTTGACCCACTGCTCCCTGTTCCACTTCGCTGCTAATCTTACTGGGAGAATTGCTGCTACTGACACCAGCCAGATTGACTGCACCCTGGACATTAACAATCACGTCGCCAGCATTTCCCTGTCCAGAGGTGCTGGTCGTTAATTGAGCTCCATTGGTTAAAGAAAGCGATCGCGCCCCTACGAAAATGTCTCCCCCATCCCCAGCGCCAGAGGAATTGCCGCTCGACTTAAACCTAACGCCGTCCAGACGAACATCTCCCACTGCCTGAATGCGAATATTACCACCCTGTCCTGTACCAGTGGCGCTAGCGTCCAGATTGCCACTGGGGATAAAGTCACCACGAGAGTCAATGACGATCGATCCACCGTTACCAGGGGATGTGGAAGTCGTTGAGATGTCCCTCACAGCAATACTCCCCACCCTCGTGTTTGGCTGAAACTGGTTGGTTAACAACACTAATCCATCCGGCTGAGTATTGGCGATCGTGCCATTGGCTATAATGCTGGCACCCGACGCAGGCGTAATCACAGAGCTGGGTGTTACTGCCCAGCTCTCAGCTGGATCGGGCACTGGAAAACCGCCCAGTGCTGTCCAGTTCACACCGGCTCGCACATCAAGCGTTGAGGTTGTGTTCCCTTGAATCGTAATTGGGGTGCCATCCGCTAGGGTAAAGCTGGCGAGCGAGGCAATAGTTTGGGTGCTGTTAAAGGGTGTCGTGTTACCAGGGTGGAGCGTATTCGGGTCCGTCCCCGTAATCGTGATATTGTCAAGCGTTACACTCCCACCCGCCAAAATGTGCAATGACCCACCTGTGTAGTCTCCCAAACTGACATCTCCACCGGACAAAACAATCGGGTCATGGGGACTGAAAAGATTCCCCGGACTTCCATCCAGCTTTTCAATCCGGAAAGTTCCTCCTGCCCAGTAATGAGCATCACCTCCCACAGTGTTCGCACTTCGCAACACCATGTCCCCACCCGAGAAAAAGCCACTGTTGGGGTGATTCAAGGCAAAGATATCCACGTTTTGGTTACCCTGCACTACCAACTTTCCACCCGCAGAGGTCATGAAGGGAGTGATGGCATTATCCCTCACTCGCACTGTATCCTGAGCTTGCAGCGTCAAATCTCTACCTGCGACTAACTGACCTTGCAAGTCCAGATTGCCAGCTGCCAGTGTCAAGTCTTGTCCTACTTTTAAATTCCCGGTATTAGCAATGGTTCTAGGTTGCGATCCATACTGCACCCCAATGGGAACGCCGATCGACAGTAGTGGAGGAGCTTGGGGATGAGTTGCACTAAACTCAATACGATTAGGGAAGACAAAGCGATTAGCAGTTGTTGCCAGAAATGAACCTTGGATATCCAGTTGGGCATTCGGTCCAAAGATCAAGCCGTTCGGGTTGAGCAGAAATAGATTCGCTGCACCATCGACACCCAACTTGCCCAGGATATTGGAAACATTAGAGCCAGTGACGCGGCTAAAAATGTTGGCAATCCCGGCTGGATCGGCGAAGTAAACGCGCTGTCCATTGTTAACGTTGAAGTCCTTAAAACTGTGGAACAAACTGGTTCCGCGAACTGCCCCCCCATCAATGCGATCGCCCAGAAGTCCCCGAATATTAACATTGGTATTCACTCGCGAACGTTCAGTCCCCAATGTCGTATCTGGAACAATTTGGGCAAAAACAGGCATGCTAAAAAGAGCAATTCCTACAGAGATTATCCCCAATGCTCCTTTTACCAGTTCACAACCTGCTCTTTTGCATGCGTTACCATAGCCCTGATTCACGGTAAGCCCCTTTGTAAAAGCTAAATTCCTATTTTTGACTATTCGATTCAATGCGGTACATGTGTAGGGGGCGCACAGCCGTGCGCCCCCTACAATCCTGTGTATCATAGATAATTGAGAACCGCTATATGGTGGGATAGTTAGGAAAGCTTGTCCACTGAATACAGCTTAAAATCACGACAGCTTACTAGTATCAAAAAACTTTACATCAGGTAACGAGAGTTAGCTAAAACTAGGGAATCAAAGCTCATCCAGACCTATCGCTTTGTTAAGCTCTTTTTGGCGACGTTTCATATATTTTTCATACCAGTTCATTAACGGAGTAGAACTAATTCCGTGCAGAAAGATAGAAATAATGACTGTAATGTACGTAATCCAGGCAATTTGCTCAGCTAGTTCTCCTTGTAATCCCTCTCCGAAGGCATAGAATAAATAATACAAAGAGCCAACTCCTCGAACTCCAAACCAGCCCATTAGCCAACGCTTTACTGGATGAAAGTTACCACCAATCGTGCTAATCCAAACTCCGATCGGACGGATTAAAAAGATTAACAACCCTGCCATCAAGAGTGCTTCTTTCCCAAAATGTAAAATCGGCTCAACTCGTAGAAAAACACCTAATAGTAGAATTGCCCCTACTTCCAGAAGTTTTTCCATTTGCTCGGTGAACTCAAGCTGAGAGATTTGCTTATCTCTGTAATAACCATGCTTGAACGCCAGTCCCGCCACAAAAACCGCGAGAAAGCCATAACCGTTCACCACTTCTGTGAGAGAATAAGTCAACAAAATTGTACTAAGGGCAACAAAATCCTCCCTCACTTCATCAACACGCCGAAATTGCTGAAGGTACTGGTCGATCCAGACAACCACCCTCGCCACTACAATTCCCATCACAATTCCAGCGGCGATTGCCCAGATTAAGTCAATCGCCACCCATTGCTTAAACCAGTTTTGCCAGTTGTTATCGTCTAGCCAGTGGATTCCGAAATAAACAAAGGGAAAAGCGAGTGCATCGTTTAAGCCTCCTTCAGAAGTCAAACCAAATCGCAACTCGTCTTTATCTTCCATATCAGCAAGCTGGACTTCGGAAGCCAATACTGGATCGGTTGGTGCAAGAATTGCTCCTAATAAAATTGCAGCTCCCCAGTCTAGACCTAAAATCCAATGACCTACGGCGGCAACGGCAAAGATGGAAATTGGCATCAAAAAACCAATCAGCCGAACGGTTGTATTCCAAGCCCAAAAATTTACAGGGCGATTGATTCTTAGACCGCAGCCAAATAAAGAGACAATCACAACTAATTCAGCGACACGCTCCATGAACTCGGCTGTAGGTCGCTGTTGAATCAGGTGTACTCCATGAGGACCGAGAATAACACCCACGATTAAGTAGATGAGGGCATCAGAAAGGGGTAAACGCGAAATCCAACCCGAGCCTAACGTAACAAAGAGTAAGAGGATGCCAACAACAAGTAAGTTAAGAATGTAAATATCCACTATGGTCTTTCATTGGAGTACGCATGAGTAAAGCCTGTCGTGAGGCTTATTCCCCTTAGCAAACAGGAGCGTACTGTTGAGCTTATCGGCTATATTCCTCGCGATACATCAGCTCGTAGCTAGATTTATCTCATTGCAACGATATTCGCTGAAAGCTGGCACCTTTTGTCGGTGAAAACCTATACTTGGTTTGGTTTAAGCTACTATCCATCTAAACTGCATGGGATAGCAAGACACAATGGAATGAGTATTGTTGCTCTTACTCCAAAACTGGGTCAGCGACTGCTAGCTTAGGACAGGTCACTGGAGAAACTTAATGTGGGTTGTTAATGTAATTCTTATATTAGGAGCGATCGCGTTTACGAGTTGGTTGCTCTGGAGTTATGGAGAGGAGCTTGGCAAAGCACTGGGTGTCGTGGGTGCGGGGTGCCAATCCGTATTATTTGCCCTTGGCATTGTCCTCGTAGAAGCGTTCAAAGCGGCGTTCGTTGCTGCCCTGGTTAGTGGAGCATTTGGTCTCATTTTTTTTGTCGCTGGTGCTCCGCGTCCGACGATTAAGGCCGCCGCGATTAGCATTGCTGCGTTAACCTTTGCATTATTAGTACTTAAAGCTTTATGGGAAAACTTAAATAACTTACGCTGGAGCATTCGCAACGAAATCCGCAACCGCTATCGCAGACGATAACTTAGCTACCAATAAATATTAAAATAATTGGAAGTTTGGGAGATTAACTCTCCAAACTTCCTTGAAAAATTTATGCAGATTTTATCCGTCAATCGACTAGAGTTCTTCTTGCGTTCCCGTGTTGTTGTTAGGAGAGGAATTATAGATAGAGTCTAACTTTTCGCGGGCGTCTTCAACAGTCATCGAACGCATGACTAACAATGGCTCATTGATTGGATTACCGCGCTCATCCAACAGTTCTGGATGCGGGATAGTCCGAGCGTAAGAAGCTGAAACTGGCGACCGACCCCATTCGGACTGCGATCTTCCAGTTGGTGTATAGCGACGTTGAGAATCCCTACTCAAGGTTAACAAGCTGCGAATTAAATTCCCGATCGCCAAAAACGCCAATGCAGTAAAGGCAATAAGATAAAGTAGTTGTAACATTGCTTTTTCCTCCAGATAGAATATTTTACCTGTAAATTTCTTAGTCTAGATAATCGATAAGAAGCAGCTTTTTATCAGTAACTGGAGAGAGCTTACCACTCGTCAGTTAACGGTTACCTCAATCCTGAGACTGGGAACCTAAGCTTTCATCTGAGGCTTCTAAATTAGGGGCTGGGGATGCACTAGCGCGCCACCGCATCCCCACCTGCCAGCATTCGTTTAATAAATGATGCCATGGAACTAGAGTAGAGGTCTCAACACCCACCTGACCATCAGTGGCGTCAAAGAGCATCTGAGCTGTACTAACCTCCTGCTGAGCATGTTTAACTCGCGTTAGTAGGTCAGCTTGCTGCTGGTCGCTTAAAAAGGGAATATCTTCAGTTTCTAATAAAGAGCGCGATCGCGAAAACCAATATTGAAAGTCTTGTAATAGCGGTTGCAATATCGTCTTGAGTAATTCTTGTTCGGATGGCTGGGGTTGCGGCATGAATTTAAATGAAATTCTTTATCTAAATCTTATATTAACCTTGGTTACATTTCTTAACATCACATAATGCGTGGGTTAATCTGCGGCGAGCCATCATCGGCAAACTAGCTCTGTATCATAGAGGCAGGGAACACTAACCCAGTTTTCCCTGGAATAAAATCCATGCAATGCAACAGTCACCGATGCCCAATCTAGAAGCTCCAGAGCAGTCTGAAAAAATTTATCTGCCCCGCACGAGTGAATCCGAGTCATTGAAGAAGATTCGCCACACCACGTCCCATGTCATGGCAATGGCAGTGCAGAAGCTCTTTCCGGAGGCGCAGGTGACTATTGGCCCCTGGATTGAAAATGGTTTCTATTACGACTTCGATAAGCCAGAGCCGTTTACCGAGCAAGACCTCAAGGCGATTAAAAAAGAGATGATCAAAATCATCAATCGCAAGTTGCCGGTAATTCGGGAAGAAGTTAACCGTGAGGAAGCAGAACGTCGCATCCAAGAGATTAAAGAGCCTTACAAGCTGGAAATCCTGGAAGGGCTGGAAGACCCCATTACGATTTACCACTTGGGTACTGAGTGGTGGGATTTGTGTGCTGGCCCTCACCTGGAGAATACCAAAGACTTGAACCCAAAGGCGATCGAATTAGAAAGCGTTGCGGGTGCTTATTGGCGAGGAGACGCCACCAAAGCCCAGTTGCAACGCATCTACGGTACCGCATGGGAAACACCAGAGCAGTTAGCCGAGTACAAACGCCGCAAGGAAGAAGCCCTCAAACGCGACCACCGCAAGTTAGGGAAGGAACTGGGGCTATTTATCTTTTCTGATATTGTCGGACCAGGTCTACCCCTGTGGACGCCCAAAGGAACGGTGTTGCGGAGTACGCTGGAAGACTTCCTCAAGCAGGAACAGATCAAACGGGGTTATCTGCCAGTCGTGACACCTCACATCGGTCGAGTGGATTTGTTTAAGGTTTCTGGTCACTGGCAGAACTATAAACAAGACATGTTCCCGATGATGGCAGAGGATGAGAAAGCCGCCGCCGCCGAACAAGGCTTTGCCCTCAAGCCAATGAATTGTCCCTTCCACATCCAGATTTACAAGAGCGAGTTGCGTTCCTACCGGGATTTGCCCATGCGCCTTGCAGAATTTGGTACCGTTTACCGCTACGAGCAATCTGGGGAACTGGGTGGATTAACGCGGGTACGTGGCTTTACGGTAGATGACTCGCACTTGTTTGTCACGCCAGAGCAACTGGATGCTGAATTCCTCAGTGTGGTGGATTTGATTTTGTCAGTGTTCAACTCTCTGCAATTGAAGAACTTCAAAGCACGGCTGAGTTTCCGCGATCCGGCTGATGATAAATACATCGGCTCTGATGAAGCGTGGAATAAGGCAGAATCTGCTATCCGTCGCGCTGTAGAAACGCTGGGGATGAACTACTTTGAAGGGATTGGGGAAGCGGCGTTTTATGGACCTAAACTAGATTTTATCTTCCAAGATGCTCTCGATCGCGAATGGCAACTCGGTACCGTACAGGTAGATTACAACTTACCAGAGCGGTTTGATTTGGAGTATGTGGCGGAAGATGGCTCCCGCAAACGTCCGGTGATGATTCACCGCGCACCTTTTGGCTCGCTGGAACGGCTGGTGGGGATTTTGATTGAGGAGTATGCTGGCAACTTCCCCTTCTGGTTAGCGCCAGTACAAGTGCGAATCGTGCAAGTGAGCGATACTCAGTTGTCTTATGCCAAGGAGGTGGCTCAGAAGATGAGAGCGCTGGGTATCCGGGCAGAAGCCGATACCAGTGGCGAGCGCTTACCCAAGCAGATTCGCAACGCGGAGAAGGAAAAAATCCCCGTGATGGCAGTTGTGGGCGAGAAGGAAGTCGAGTCCAACAGCCTCAGTATTCGCGTCCGCGTCCCAGGAGAACCATCAAAAGATTTAGGTGCAATTCCTGTGGCAGAGGTCAGTGAGAAAATGAAAGATGCGATCGCAAATCGAGAGGCGACAGTATCCTTCTCTTAAGTTGTGGATTAGATTCACTCTTGATTTTCTGAATAGGGGTATGAGTGTATCATGCCCCTATAGAGCGCAATTTCTGAGAATGCGATCGCCTTTATGCAGACTCGGCTGTCGAAAAGTTAGACGGCAACTTCAACAATCTCATAAAGACGAGCTGTTGATACCTTAGAGATTGGAACCAGCTTGCTAAATTCTTGACTTTATGGCTCGGAGCGATCGCATCCAATAGCCGATTGTACTCTCCTACTAGTTGGCTGGTAGCTGGCAACTCTGCCACGGTTCCTCTCAAAATCTTGATGGCTCTTCTGAATGATTTTTGCATTCTCTCATCTGTCGCATTCTGTGCAGCTTCTGCTAACACTAATATCTGTTCTAATGCGTCAGCTCTATCTTCGGGGTTTAAATCACAATCGGCTTCAATCTACAGCGTGCAAACTGGTCAACATTAGCGGCGGCTTTCCAGTTGGGAATACACGATAACCTCAGCCGCTTCCTCAGAAAAACATTCAAACATTACTGACTAGGAGTGGTGGAGTACCCGATGACAAGGCTTCTGATATGGGAGCAAGAATTGTAAACTTATGTAAAGCCCTCATCTTTTGTTGACACTATGATGTCTCGTCGCACCCTTCTCAGCACCTTGCTCGCGAGCTGTCTTGCGTTCCTAGCCTGGTTTAATTGCACGCCTACTGCCAACGCCCTCGGCGGCAAGCAGCCTCCCATGAATGAACCAGCACCCGAATTCACGCTGCCCACGAATACTGGCGATGGCGAAGTGTCGCTTTCCGACTATCGCGGTAAGTGGGTCGTTCTCTATTTTTACCCTAAAGATTTCACTCCAGGCTGCACCCTAGAAGCCCAACGCTTTCAGCGAGACTTGCCTAAATACATTAAACGCAATGTTCAGATTCTTGGCGTTAGTGCGGATGATGTGAACTCTCACGCTGAGTTTTGCGATTCGGAGGGACTTAAATTTCCTCTTCTAGCTGATATTGAGGGAAAAGTCAGTAAAGCTTATGGTTCCTGGATGGGCGTTGTCTCCATGCGCCACACGTTCATTATTGACCCGAAAGGTATCCTACGAGAGACATTCCTGGGGGTTAGACCCGCAATTCATAGCACAGAAGTTCTAGCTCGTCTTGATGAATTGCGATCTTCACTTTCCAGCTAGCGAATAGGGAAGCCGTCAACCAAGGCAGGAGGCAGGAGGCAGAAGGCTTTTAGTAAGGACTTGTTAGAAGTGGGGTAAAATCCCCACTTCAACAACAAGCACTTCGATAACACTAACTTGTTACCTGTCTGTCATTTAATCTAGTCACTGTGAAATTGTTAGGCCATACCATAAACCTGTTGCTCAACGCTAGCCAAACGCTCGCCGATTTCTGTAAACCGAGGACGCCCTGATAACACTTGATTGAGACAGTCTTGCCGTAAGCCACGAAGACTCTCCACTGCTGCCTCGTACTCAGACGACTCCTCCGGCGTGCAACGGTCTAACATATCCTCAAGCAAACACCCAAAAGCCCTTACCTCTAACTGTTCTAGCGCTTGTCCTATCACCACATCGCTCGGATCGTAAAAGGAGGCGGCTCCAAAATCTCCCAGCAAACTATCGCCCGTTTCATCGACCAGAATATTATGAGCATAGAGATCGCCATGCATGATGCCTTTGGCATGAAGGTGTGCGGCAGCAGAGGCAATGCCCTGCGTCACGCGTAAAATGACAGGCAAAGAGAACGAGACGTTTGTACTGTAGGTATCTCTCGTGCAGGTGTCAAAGTCTGGCGGCTGCCCCAAGCTTTTGTAATCGGGGGGGATGAACGAAAACACCAGCCCTTGTTTCTCGTCCGGGGCGTTGCTGAGCTTGCCTAGCACGTTAACAAGATTGTCATGGCACCCAGCCGCAAGACAAGCCGCCATTTCATCACTAGGCAACCCATCGCTGGTAACCTCACCCTTGAATAGTTTGATCGCAACCTCTTTTTGGCCAAGCTCGGTCGTCCAAAGCCCCTGATAAATCACCCCGGAAGCACCTTGCCCAAGGATTTCACCTAGCCCCAGCTCGGCCCAATCAATGTCTGGAAGCACTGGCTTATGAGTAGCGTCTGCACGACAGAAGGGGTTGCCAGCATAAGCCAGCCAAGACAGGCGAGGAAGGGTGAATAACCAAGGGGGCAGCGCCTGAAGCTGATTCGCCGAAAGCCTTATGAGTTCCAGATTCAAGCACTCAGCCATCTCTTCTGGTAGTGACTGAAGCCGGTTGCCAGCCAACATCAGCTTTTGTAAATGGCTCATGCTGCCAAGGGAAGCGGGTAGCTGCTCAATTTTATTGTTGGTGAGAATCAGCCATCGAATCGAAGGCGGTAGGGCGTGTTCGCCAACACTCGCAACCTGGTTGGATTTAAAACTCACCATCTTGAGGTCGCGGCACTGCGAAAGAACAGAGGGAATTTCCTCAAAATCATTGTTGGTAAAGAAAACAATTTTGAGGTGCTTCAACCGTTCAAACTCATCGGGTAAAGTCCTTAGATGGTTATTCGATAGATCCAAGATTTCTAAAGAATCTGCCAGAGGAAAAATCTCTGAGGGAAATTGAGTCAGTCCGCACTCAAGCTTGAGTCGTTTGCTCCCGGCTAACTGTCCAGAGCGAAGCAGGTTTAGGGTTTCCATTTAATGAGAAAGTAGCTCCGTTCGATTATCCGGATTAGGTGCGTTCAATTTTAGGGGCGGTCACGACTGATATTACTCAGAGAACTGCCCAGCAAGCGTGCCTATAATGGCTTATCCTTCTATATTATCGCTCCGCTTACTCAGGCTTTTGGGTTTTTAGGTAGTCATCTGTTGTTTATGGAAAGCAAGGAGCCGCAATCTTTCTTCATACGTAGGTCTAGAAATTTTGTAAACGCGATCGCAAACATCCGGGGTTGAAGCTAAGAAAAGCACTCGTCCGTTGGTATACAACCATCATTATGCCTTTCATCGGGAGGCAAGTTTAACAATAACTTCATATAAATTTCATCATATCTTTAAATTTATTTGGCATTAACATTCTATGTTTAACTTTTCTTTCCCTCGATTTCTTTAACTTGACATTATCCTACGACGAGATTTTTTTTGGCACTTTAAGGTGAAATCTTAAGGGAAAAAGTTGAACTATAGAATGTATATCCCTCAGCTAATAGCACATTTAAAGCTTTGAAGAAAGAACTACTTCTTTCGGCTAAATTGCCGACGGATTTTCTCCAGTCTTGAGATAGAGCCATTCTTCCCCTAACAACGAATAGATTAAATTTAAGAGTTCACTAGGTAAGTGTCTCTAAACTGAAAAGTTAATGAATCTAATTGATTAGTTTAGTTAATCTTCATTTTTTAGAGGCAATGCTTTCTCTTGTCCTACCTCAATCAATTTTTACAATTCCTTTTCATAATTCCTATGTCTAATCAAATCAGACGCGACCCCAATAGTAATCCCAATGTTTCTCAGGAAGTAGGTTACCGGGAAGGTTA
>DATNPT010000272.1:0-6357 GCA_036703075.1 Chroococcales cyanobacterium | reverse complement strand
GTCACGTTGGCAGGAGCTAGGGCTATTCGTTTTCTTTTTACCTCCCTATTGTTCAGAAATGAATCTGATTGAAACACAGTGGCATCAGCTGAAAAGTCATGAAATTGCCGGACAGATGTTTGATAACGAGTACGATTTAGCAATGGCTGTAATAGATGGGATGAAAGCTCGTAGCGAAGCCGGTCAATACACACTGGAGCGTTTTATATTTAATTGCACCTAGCTACTTACGGCAGGATTTCGTTTAAGAATCCAGCTATCCCAGCATCAGCAAAACTTTTGTTTAATCCAGACTTAGCGGCTTGCCCATTAGGAAGGAAAGCGCCTTGTTCGTTTTGCTTGGGCTTATTGCGCTTTGCCATATGAGAAACTTTGAGGTCTTCTACAAAAATAACCTCGGCTTTATCTACCAAATCACCCGGCACTTCAAAATGCCATTGCCTACGCTGCCTTGCTATTAGTTGATGCAACTTAGCGATACGGTGATTAAGTTTGCCTCGCGCAGTAGAACCTTTCTTTCTTAACTCTCTGTTGGCTTGTAATTTGGCTAGCTTTTGTTCAGCTTGAAGGGCTACTACTAATCTCAAAACACCGGATGCCATTCATGCTGCTACAGCACTAGATGTAGGTTGTACCCTATTTCTAACCAATGACAATGGATTTCGTAATGTTTCCAATTTACCCGTTGTCATTCTTAGTGAAGTATTGGCATCATAGATTGTACTCCCTAAAAGGTCATGAATATCACGGGCAACCCGCTATAGTAGCGATCGCATTGCTGGAATAATTCTCCTCTGCTCGCTCACGTTAACCATCCTAAAAAACCTTTAGCAATCCTCTTATCTAAAGGCTTGCGGGAGAGCAAACGTAATAACAGATGACGCAACGCCCAACGACCAACAGTGGGTAAAACAAAGAAGTACAGTAGGCGTTTCAAGGCTACTTGTAACAACCACGATATCACTACGGGCGTCCATAGCAACCAAGGACTAACCTGCATCAGTTGCTTGATATAAGGAATCGCTGATGCTCCAACAATCAGCAAAGAGAGTCCCCAAGACAACTGATTCAACCTGACTAGTATGCCTAAACGGAGCTGACCTAGCAACTGATCGATTAACCAGTAGTGAGCGGAAGTAATCTGGCGACAAAAATCGGGGCGTTCCAGACAGTCGCTTTTAATTTGATGAATGATATCCCCATCAGTGGCAATGACACTCCGCATTAGCGCCTCTTCGCTATCACCTAACACATAGTAGGTGCAAAATGTCAATCCAGATTGCAAGCGATTTTCCCCATCAATCAGGGCATAGTAGCGCAAATCTGATAGTAGCTCGCGAGAAATAGAAAGGGGGCGACCTGTTGCTTGGGCTTGTTCAATTTGTTCCAGACTGTCTCGATCTAGATTGAACCGAATGCCATGAAATAGCATTCGCTTGCGACCAATTTTTTCTTTTTCAACGAGAATACAGGACTCTAAATTCAGATTGTCGCGCTTAGAACCCTTTTGGGAGTGCTGTCGTTTACGATGATGCCCCACAAAGTAATACTTGTCCTTGCTTTGAGTGTTTTGAACAATTCCTATGAAAATGGATTCCGGCTAGAAGCCCGTTGGAGTGTTGCCTGTACCAATCCAATCACAAACTCCAACAGTCCACGCCACTGCTTTTCTCCAGAGGTGACACCTTCTCGATGGATTTGCAAAATCATATCGCGATGAGGATGGTCAAAAATTGCTTGAGAGTAGCGGTTGATCACATCACCATCTAGCTGAATCACTGTTTGGGCATAGATTATATCAGTTTTGACCGCCTTAGCGAGAACGTCTGATTCGACAAATTCGGGAGTTTCTTCTTGCTTTTTTTGCAGGGCTTTATTGCGATTATCCAACGCCGCTTTCAGTTCGCTCTGTTTACGCAAGCTACGCAAGAAACTACTGTCATTGAGCAGACGTTGGACTTTGAGAATTTCTTCTGGATTGGTAGGTGTAACGGGGTCTGGCAGTCGGGTTTGGATTTGGTGCAATTCTACCGTTGGATCGGTCAGGATTTGGTCAGGTTCTCGTGCTGACGCTAAGACGCTCAAATCGTAAAACTCTGAGGTTGGGTCAGTGAGAAGCAGGGTATATTCCAGTTCTAAGCTTTTGCGGATGTCAATATAGCGATCGCGTAATGACTCGTGAATATCCTGTTGCTCGAGATACTCTCTCGATATGACGTAGATATCTCGATAGGCTTCCCAGGCAATGAACTTACTGCCAGTAATCTGCTCAACGACCATCGTGTTGACTTCTAACGCTGTGATGTCGATGAGGACTTCTCCCAGTGACTGAACAAATTCTGTCAGAGTTCGATTCAGTCCAGAGGTAACATTTTTGCCGTTTTGGGTAGCTAAATCTGTAGTTTCTCTTCTCGTGCGATTTCTTGTATCGATCACAGCCGTCAACCTCGCTAGTTCTAAGAGTTTTGATTAGGAAAGCGACTGGGTGGGGGTGGGGGTGGCGGGACTCGTTTCTCAACGGATTGCGGATTCGCCTTGGAGTTATCCTGAGATACCTCTGTAGAAGTGAAATTTCCAGCCGCATCGGTATCGCTAGCCAGCTCGCTTTCGTCGCGATCGCTCTTAGCATTTTCTAACGAATTGGCTCGAGCGGATGATTCAGGAAACTGCTCAAAGTTGTCTAAGGAGTCATCTGCTGGCAGAGTATCTGTCTTGAGTTGGTCTCTAAGATCGGGAGCAGAAGTCTCGTCGAGAACTGACTCAGTTGAGTTTAATTTTGCCAGAGGGTCAGCGCGATCGACGCTAGCGTCCGAGCGAGTATCTTCGTCTGGAAGATCTGAATAGGGTTCTAGTTCCTCCGGCGAGAATTCATCCCAGTTTTCATCGTCTAAATCTGACTCCGACTCATGACGTTCTGCGGCTAAGGATTCCGAGTCTTCCACAAGGTCGCCCCAGTCCTCATCTTCCCAATCCGATAATTCTGGAGCGATCGCTTGCTCAGTTTGTACAGCTTCCGGCTCTTCCTCAACCCAATCGTCCCAGTCCTCCTCGTCTTCTAAATCCAAGGACTCGATACTAAGAACCGACTTGGGCGAGTCAAATTCCGGTTCTTCTTCGACTAAATCTCCCCAGTCCTCATCCAGTTCCGAGTTGGCTGCGGTTATGTTCGGGGTGGGTGAAGTCGGTGGTGACTCGAAATTTTCGCGAGCTTCTGGTGATTCGGTTACTTCCAGTTCAATCTCGTCGTCCGGTTCTTCTTCGTCGTTCAGTAAATCTCCCCACTCCGCGTCAAAGTCAGCGCTTGATAGTTCGCTGTTTGGTTGTAGTAAAGTCGATGGCGGCTCGAAATCGTCCCTCTCGTCTAGGGATTCTAATGGTCTTGGCTCGGGTTGAGGTTCTTCTGCTAATCCCTCTCCCCAGCCCCAACCTTCTGCACTCTCTGCGTCAGAATCCTCTGGGGAAGGTGGCGGTGCGACCGGCAAAGACTCCAGTAACTCTAAAACCGCCTCGTCCCAGTCGTCCTCTTCTTCCTCGTCTTCGTCCAGAACCTCTTCATGCTCTGTGGGTATGGTTACCGAGGCAGTAGGCTCTTGAGTGGGAGATGGTTCTCTAGCAACATCCTGCTCAAAAAAAGCATTGGGACTACTAACTATCTCCTCTACTACCGCTTCAGGGGTATCAAGGACTAACCCTGCCTCGGTGACTGACTCAACCTGGGGTAGTGTCTGGCTTTCAAGAGGGGTTGATTCAGGGGTAATGACCGCCGTATCTGAAGCTGGGTAGCGCATTGCGACCAAAACCTCAAAGAGTTTTTGCAAACTCTTGAGGTTGTTTTGAACGATCTCATTCCCTTCAGCGACTTGATCGAGGTGGAATTGCCGCAATTCCCGGTAGGGGCCGTTGCTGAGAAAGCGATCGCCTATTTCGTTTTCGATATCTCCCGCGATTGTATTAATGCGAGTGTGCAGGCGATGACCTGGTTTGCCGTCGCTAGCGTCAATCTCATCGGACTCTGATGCTACCCAAGTTGTAATCTTCAACTCAATAGCTTCGCTGAGGGCGAGGGCAAGAGCTTCAGTTATCTTGCCAGCCCTCAGGAGTTCTCTAAAGTCATCGCTTGACGCCATAATTACACTATCCCCATGAATTCGGGCGCTTTTCCAATTGTTGAACGTGCAGAAATTTTTAGGGTTTTATCAGCTTTGAGCAACTATCTAGAAGCTGATATCTCGGCTTTGGTCAGCGCACTCGTTAAAGAGAGAATCTGCTGTCATCCATTTAGGGACGGTCGAAAAATCAACTATTTCAGCTTGGAGTTGGTAGACACTTAACCACTAACCACTCGCCTACTAACTATTAACAGCCCTCACCTGGGTATTGATTGGCTTGGAGTTCCCTTAGCAGCCTGTCAAGGTAAGTTTTCCCGACTAGAGGGAGCTAAGAACGCATTTCCATCCGCTCGTCGGTATGAGGACTGCGGCAACCGGGCTAGCGTATTGGTCAGAACAGTAAATAGCTGTTGTATGTTTTCTAAATTGTGCTGAATAATCTGGCGTCCTTCTTGAACCTGCTCCATGTGAAATTGCCGCAGCTCGGTATAAGGTCCATTGCCAATGAACTGACTGCCGATTTCGTTTTCGATGTCACCGTCTACGATGTTGATGCGAGTACGCATCCGACTATCCGCTGGCGGCTGGTAGCGTTCGGCTGATGTTGCATCGTCTGAGTTTGCAGATGACACCCATGTCTTGATTTCCAACTCAATGGCTTCGCCTAGTGCCAGAGTCAGAGCATCAACGATCTGACCCGCCTTGAGTTTTTCTTTAAAATCGTCACTATTAGCCATAAGGTAATGCTTGCCTTAAGGTGTGCAGTTAGCTCGCATATTAGCCTAGAAGTGGCTTAAATGTTGTAGACTTTCTTCAAACTTTCCAACATTTCTGTTCCCCTCCACTAGCCACTAACGTTCTCAACCTTCGACTCCCGATCGCCAGAAGTCCGTCACGGCATAGCCTAATTCACCCAACATCTGGCGTAGGAGTGGCAGGCTAAGACCAATCACATTGCTATGGCAGCCTTCCAGTTTTTCTACGAAAAGTCCGCCTCGACCTTCCAACGCAAAGCACCCTGCACATTTGAGGGGTTCGCCAGTGGCAACGTAGGTCGCAATTTCGCGATCGCTTACATCCACGAAGTACACGGTTGTAATTCCGCAGCGCACTAAGGTCTCGTTCCGCGAGGTGTCAATCAACGCATGACCCGTATAAAGAATGCCGACATCACCCCGCATCATTTGCCAACGCGCGATCGCTTCTTCTGGGTTAGCGGGTTTTCCATGAATCTCGCCTCTGACGCTCAACACGGAATCGCAACCTAAAACCAAGGCATCCGAATATTGCGGGGCAACCGTCTGCGCTTTACCCAATGCCAAGGTTTCCACCAACGCCACCGGGTCGCTCAACTGAACTTGAGCTTCATCAAAGTCGCTCACGCAAATAACTGGTTCAATTCCAGCCTTTTGCAACAAGCGTCGGCGGGCTGGCGAAGCAGAGGCTAGTACAAATGTTGGAACAACCATAGAAAAGTCTTACAAGAGATGAGGACATAGGGAAAATCAACTCGCGTCTCTAACCCTTAGCCCTTAGCTCAATAAACCGTAAACGATTTAACAACTTGATTGAGCGCGTCTTGCATCTTACCCCAGCGCCTCTCCGTTGTTGAAGCATTGAGCGTGTAGAGCTTGCCATGGCTGACGGCAACACTGGCGAGGTTGTGTCGCTCTTGGTTGGGAAGTTTGACGTTGTATTCGAGCAAGTAGTAAGTCTTGTCGCCCGATTCGCGAGTCTCGGCGTTGATCAATTCCGCTTTGCGTCCTGAATCAGGAGGAGCGATCGCATTTTTTTGTAGCTGGTAACCCACTTCACTAGGCGTTCCCAAATCGCTCAGCGTCTTTCCTTCAGGAACTGAGCTAATCACAACACTGACATTTTCAGTCCGTTCGATTAAATCGTGGAACACTACATCGGGTCCATCTGTCACTTGAACGGGTAACCAACCGTTGGGATACAAAAACTCATAGCCGTCAGTGCCGTCTACAAAACTTTTCAGCCCGCTCACACCAGTAGTACAGCCAGAAAAACTTAGGCTCAACACTAGCAGCAGTAGTGCGGCAATTGTTTTGAGCATCTCCTCTTCCTTACAATCCAGTTGCTTTATTGTCTCATTTTTAGGTACCCCTACCATAGAGAGGGGCTAGATATAGCGGTTCTCAATTGTGTGGGATATACAGGATGTTCAGGGCGTACAGGCGTTGACCCCTACCGATGTACCGCATCCAACCCGAGAAAAGCTATAGAT
>DATNPT010000268.1:0-21221 GCA_036703075.1 Chroococcales cyanobacterium | reverse complement strand
CGATCTTAGTCTGAGAGTCTTGCTAGATGACTAAGAAAATCGCGGGTAGAAAATGAGGATTATCCAACTCGCAATGAAAAAAGCGACAAATAATCCAATCATAATTTGCAGCGACCAACGCACATTGAAGCTACCGAGCAGTGGAGTAACAGAGAGCGCCAGTATAAACAGAAATATCAGAATAAACCAAACCATAGCGTTATACCTCTTACAGGGATGAACTGAGGACGAAATTCTCCGATCGATTATCGTTGACATAACCCTAAATTTAGGGTAACAGGAGGAGAAAGAATTCTCCTCCCTGTATCGTTAGAAAAACGTCTTTTCCCTTAAGCCAGCGTCATTCGACCTAAGTAACGCTGCAATAGCCCAATTACCACCTCGGGTTGCTCCAGATGAGGCAGCACCCCTGTTCCTGGAATACTCTCAAACCCCCGAATCACTTTCGGATTCAATCCTGCCAGACGCCGACCCAATTTTTCACCAGTAAACTGCGCCTCCTCTCCCCAGAAGATGACAGTCGGCACTGTTAGCTGTGGGATATAGAGCGACAAGTCAAAGTAAAGGTCACCTCTCAAGAAAGCCAATGCTGCGTATTCTGCGTTCGGTTGCTGGGCAGAGGCTAAATAAGCCGTCACCATTTCATCCGTTACTCGTTCTGGTTTGGCGAAGAGAAACTGCACGAGAAAGTTACGGACTGCTAGTTCATTGGTCGCCCCCAGAGTATAAATCAGGCTGTTTAATAATGGCGTTCTGATTAAATTTAGTGGTAGCCTCCGCCCAGAGTCTTGCCCGAAATCTGCAAAACCCGAAGGACAAACGAGAAAGAGCGCTTTGAACAATTCCGGGCGTTCAATGGCAAGGCGAAGTACCAAACCCCCAGTGAGGGAAGACGCTACTACAGGAACTGGCGAGTCAGCTACCTGAGAGAGAAACTCCGCTAGTGTTGTCAGATAATCCCTAATTTGATAATCCCGAACGGGATGCGCCGATTGTCCCCAACCAATCAAGTCAGGAGCGATAACTCGATAAGTCGTGGCGAAGGCAGGATAGACCTTTGACCACTCGTAAGCCCAAGCCCCACCCCCAAAATTATGCAGGAAGACTAGCGGAGGTAACTCCTCTTCAACGGCTTCGATTACCCAGGGTGGAGCAACGGGAGTGTAGTACACCATCGAACCTAAGGAGCTATTAACGACCTTTTGACCAAAGCCAGGGGGTTGAAACTGGAGCATCAACAACGGGTTTTCGCTCATGGCTTACAAATTATCAGCGATCGATTTTGAAAAAACTTCTCATCGATCCAAATTGACACAAGAGTGAGACTTCCACCCAGATTACGCCAAAAGCTAGTCGTTTGCTATGAACTTGAGCGTTTAGATCGGTAATAGAACTTTACGCAATACGCTTATGGCTCACCATACTCTACCACCTGTTTTGGAGAACATTATTATTACTCAGTTAGAGCCAAATATCGCACCACTTGCCGTCGCTTATGTCAAGGCAGCTAACATTTGAAATGCTGATGCGTCCCCCAAGTACAGTCACTCTCACTCGCTAGCTTCCAATTCGATACAATTCGATACACTGGAGAAAACAATGAGGATGCGATTGTGACCGAGCAAAATCGCTCTCAATGGGATGCTGGCAGATTTGTAAAAACGTTGACCTATTTTGAGGTTATCCCGTTTATCGGCTGTCTACAGCGACTATTTTCGGGTCGTACCAGTCACAAACAAGCAAGCCAGGGTGGAGGCAAAAGAATGGGAGTGATACTTGTTGCTGGAGCAACGGGTGGTGTCGGCAAGCGAGTGGTTAGGCGTCTAGTCGAGCAAAACTATCAAGTACGCGCACTCGTTAGGAATGCTCAAAGAGCAAGAGAAATGCTTGGCGACAAGGTAGAACTGTTCGAGGCAGACATTACCCTTCCAGAAACACTAACGCCTCAACTGATGAATAATGTTTCTGCGGTGGTGTGTTGTACTGGAGTTCGAGTACAGCCGGTAGAAGGTGATACCCCGAATCGGGAAAAATACTATCAAGGCATCAAGTTCTACATGCCCGAAGTTGTAGATAGTCCGGAAATTGTGGACTATCAAGGCATCAAGAATCTCGTCCAAGCTGCTGCCCAGAGTTTGCCAACAGCGGGTGAAATACTACTCTTTGACTTTAAAAACCCGACAGATGACTTAAAAGAAGCTTGGGGGGCTGTGGATGATGTGGTGATGGGTGGCGTTAGTGAAAGTTCTATCCGATTATGCGATCGCGCTGCGCTATTCTCTGGCATTGTGTCAACAGACAATTCTGGCGGCTTTGCTTCCGTTCGCACTCGTAATTTTGACTCTCCCCTGAATTTAGCAGGATACGAAGGTATTGAACTTCGAGTCAAAGGGGATGGTCAACGTTACAAGTTTATTCTCCGCTCAGAATCTAAATGGGATGGTATTTCCTACTGCTATTCCTTTGACACGGAAAAAGATCGTTGGATCGATGTTCGTATTCCCTTCAATGCACTCATTCCGGTATTTCGTGCCAAGACGCTGAAAGATGCTCCAGTTTTGGATTCTAGCCAGGTTTGTGCCGTGCAGTTGATGCTGAGTAAATTCGAGTATGACGGAGGTCTGAATCCGAAATTTACTCCAGGTGGCTTTGCTTTGCAAGTAGAAACCATTAAAGCTTACGGCAGCTCCACTAAACCACAGTTCATTACAATCAGTTCAGCTGGTGTAACTCGTCCGGGGCGTCCAGGTATTAACTTGGAGGAGGAACCTCCTGCAGTGCGGATGAACGACCAATTAGGAGGAATCCTAACTTGGAAGCTGCGAGGAGAGGATGTCATACGGGAAAGCGGTTTGCCTTACACCATTATCAGACCCTGTGCTTTAACAGAAGAGCCAGGGGGTAAAGCCTTGGCGGTGGAGCAAGGCGACAATATTCGGGGTAAAGTGAGCCGGGAAGATATCGCCGAACTCTGTCTCCAAGTGTTAGAGCAACCTAAAGCATGCAATATCACTTTTGAAGTGAAAGAGGCAGAAAATGGGGCTTATCCTGTCAATTGGGAAAATCTCTTCTCGAACCTAAAACCCGACACTAACCACACTAATTAGAGTTGTAGGTTAATCGGTTACACCCTTGCCTTGGAACCTTCAACCATCTCACTTGCAACATGCGACCTTAACTAGCAAGCCGTTCCGATTGTTGAGGCTGCAAGAGAGCGACTAACTCATGGACTCCCCGTTGCACGTATCGTGACACGGTGATGGGACTGACACCAATTTGCTGGGCTACTTCCTGACGCGGTAATCCCCGTAAAAACACCCCTTCGATCGCACTTTGAGTTTTCTTTTCCAGCTGACTCATCGCTCCTTGCAGCTGTTGTCGCTCTTCTTCGCGATACCGCAAAACCTCATTATATTCATCAGGCAGCATATCACCTAACGTCAGCGAACAATCAGGCGTCTGTTCTATAGTGGCATCTAAACTGATCGGTGAACGGTTTTGAGTTGCCAGCTTAACGGCTTGCCATTCTTTGAGCGATAGCTTCATCGCTTGAGCAATCTCAGCATCTTTGGGCAAACGTCCCAACATAGCGGTCAACGTCTTCCTGACTTTTTGCCCTTCCTGCTGGAGTTCCTGCCACCGTCGAGGCATCTTGACCAGAGAGCCATTATCACGCAAAAAATGTAGCATTGCACCCCGGATGTAGGGTATGGCGAACGAACTGAAGGCACAGCCTTGATGGGGATTAAACCGTTCGATGGCGCGAATCAAGCCAAGGAAACCGATTTGTTCTAAATCTTCATACGGTTCAGCACACTGCCGACTCACTCGATGGGCAGTTGCCCGCACCAATCCAATATTTAACTGCACTATCTGGTTGCGAAGCTTGACAGACGGATTTCGGTAGTAAGCCGTCAAAAGTTCCATTCCCCGAAAACGCACATGAGTAGTTACCATCGTTCAACCATCCAGCAATGTCAACCTATCCCCTCAAGATGCTTGGTTCAACCAAGCTCTCTTCCCCTCATTGTCTGGTGCAGCTAAACCAATAAACCATCGTTGTTTTACGGAATTAATTAGCCTCAGCGTTTGGCTTTTCCGCATAAATACGTAGATTGCCGATGGGGTTTCTCAAGGAAGCTATAGGGGGAAGTCTCCAGCACCCATTAAAATTGATGGGCAAGAGAGCCTAAAAATCTCTTGCAGCAATTGGATCTCAACACTGATGTCCAAGCTGACTCTGCCGGTTCTCCCTCCTAGCTAAACTAGACGTATCTCAGTAACAATAGAAATAATTTTGTTAACACCGGTAAAGTTCTGAGGGAATCTCATGAGCAACACCAGTAACTTTCGTCAAGCCATTCGTGAAGCGAGAGGCCAAGCCCTAGTTGGTCCTAACGTAATTGCCAACGCTCTTCCCTATTTAGGTGGCGGACTGGTTTTAACCGCCGTCGGCACCTATGGAGGTCTAGGCGTTCTCCGTTCCAACCCAGGGCTATTCATGACAACCTTCTGGGTTGCCGTGATTGCCGAATTTGCGCTTTTCTTCATCGCTAGTAATGTTGCCCAAAAAGGGAAAAACACTGTCGCGCTTCCCCTTTTGGCAACCTACAGCCTGCTGTCCGGCTATACACTCAGCGGACTCATCTTCCTTGCCTTAAAAACACCAGGCGTTGGTTTGCAGGGCATCGGCTTTGCTGCCCTTGGCTGTGGTGTTACCTACATTGCCGCTCGACAAATTGGCTCCAACCTTTCTGATGAGGACGGTTTGGCTCTAACCAAAACCGTACAACTGGGTCTAATTGCCCTGGTTGTTGTCTTGGTGGGTCAGCTGATCTTTACCTTTTTTGGAGGCGGTTTTCCAGGTTGGCTAGAAATTGGCATTTCCGGCATCGGCGTTCTTCTGTTCGTCGGTTCCGCTGTAGTCGATTTTTACATCCTGCCTCGCAGCTATCGCGATGATGAGTATCTACCCGCAGCTCTGTCGATGTACCTAACTTACATCAACTTGTTCGTTTTCATCTTGCGGTTCCTCATCGCCTTGAATAGTCGCGACTAACCAAGTTCAATTGGTTCACTCGTAGGGGTACGGCATACCGTACCCTTTTTGTTATCAATGCCCAACTCTGGTTAGAATCAACAATGCAACCCCAAGTAGTCCTCAAGTGGTAGCGAAGGACTGTAAGCACGATGGAAGTACTAGACATTAAACGTGAAGTTGAAACGTTGTCAGAGCGCCTGGGTAAAACCCAGGACTATCTTTGACATCGCTGCTCTCAATGCCAAAATTCAAGACTTGGAGCAGCTGGCAGCTCAACCCAATTTTTGGGACGATCAAACTTCGGCTCAAACAACACTTCAAGAACTCAACGACCTTAAATCCAACCTTCAGCAGTACCAGCAATGGCGAGCGACGTTAGAGGATGCTAAGGCGGTGTTGGATCTGCTAGAGCTAGAAGCTGACATGGCTTTGCTAGAAGAAGCCGAAACCAACCTGACTCAGTTGAACCGCGAACTTGACCGATGGGAGTTGGAACAGCTTTTATCAGGGCTTTATGACGCCAAAGGTGCCGTTCTCACCATCAATGCTGGTGCTGGCGGTACGGATGCCCAAGATTGGGTAGAAATTTTGCTGCGAATGTATACTCGTTGGGCTGAGAAGCACGGTTACAAGGTGCATCTTGACGAACTTTCTGAAGGAGATGAAGCTGGGATTAAGTCTGTCACTCTGGAAATAGATGGGCGCTATGCCTACGGCTACCTAAAAGCCGAGAAGGGAACGCACCGACTCGTGCGGATTTCTCCGTTTAATGCCAACGGCAAACGGCAGACTAGTTTTGCTGGTGTGGAAGTGATGCCGTTAATCGATAACTCGGTACACTTAGACATTCCGGAGAAGGATTTGGAGATTACCACCTCTCGTGCTGGCGGTAAGGGTGGGCAAAACGTCAACAAGGTGGAAACGGCGGTGCGAATTACCCATATTCCTACTGGAATTGCCGTGCGCTGTACTCAGGAGCGCAGTCAATTGCAAAACAAAGAAAAAGCTCTCGCTATTCTCAAAGCAAAACTGCTGATTATTGCTCAAGAGCAACGCGCTCAAGAAATTGCTCAAATTCGCGGTGATATGGTGGAAGCTGCTTGGGGTAACCAAATTCGCAACTATGTCTTTCATCCTTATCAACTAGTGAAAGATCTACGAACAAATGTTGAAACAACTGGAGTGAGCGATGTGCTTGATGGCGATCTCGATCCCTTCATCGAAGCTTTCCTGCGTCAGGAAAATCAACTCACTTAGAACCTGAGTAGATACAGACGCAGCGATGAGGAGAAAGATGGTGCCTCTACAGCAGCGATCGCTCAATCATCTATATTATTTAAGAATGCACAGGAATAATCTTCTGTGCCTATTTTCCTACCTAAAATTCACAGCTAAGGGTAGGAGGAAATGCTCCAAATCACTCGGGTCTAACTCTGAGCCTTATGCACTGCGTCCTTCCTAACTGTGCGTAAAATCATTTCGCGGGCATGAAGTTATGTATCGCCGGGGGAGCAGCAATTGTTAAGCAAGCTGTTACATTAGAGTCATAAAATAGCCTTTGGTTTAAACCCACTTTAGTCTTATGAGCAATCCCTCCTCTTCCGAAGTCCTGGAACCCAATGCCAACGAAACGGTACCTCAACCTGAAGCACCCTCAACCGAGGTGAAGCCGAGTTACGTGAAGCTAGCGATGCGTAACATGGTACGCAAGCGAGGCAAATCCCTACAACACTTTTTCCTCACCACATTTGGTCTATTGAGCTTGCTGATTGGTCTTGCTTACTTAACTCGTTAGGAAATCGCCAACATGGCTTTTAGGAGATACTGAGCGTGCAAGTCGAAGTCAATGTGCAGGATTACTTCTTCACGGCGTCCCGGTCCGCAGCTACCGATGATAACCGAATCTCCTGTCCGATTGCGATCGCTACTTGGGAAAGCTGGTTCCACCAATGGCTAGACAAATTGCAACCGGAGTTACCACCCGCTAGCGCTTACGAACTAAGTCTTCGGCTCACTGACGATACAGAAATCCAAACTCTCAATGCTCAGTACCGACAAAAAAATCAGCCAACAGATGTATTAGCGTTCGCCGCTTTGGAGGTAGACTCTCCTCAGTTGCCTAGTCATCTCCAGTTGTCTATGCCTTCGTATCTCGGCGATCTTGTTATTTCCGTTGATACAGCTTATCGTCAAGCTCAACAACAGGGGCATTCTTTAAAAACCGAACTAGCCTGGTTAGCCTCCCACGGTTTACTGCATTTGTTGGGATGGGATCATCCAGATGACGAAAGTTTGATGGAAATGCTCGCTCGACAGAAAACTTTGCTTCAGATTGTGAATCTGACTATGCAAGTATAGTGGGTTCAGCACTCTGGCAGTATACACCCCGCGATGGAATAAAAAATCAATGGTGTTACAAAAAGCTCCGTCTTCAACTTCCGAGTTCCTCGCTTCGAGTTCCCTGTCCATGTCTCAAGATTTGTCAATGCCTAATCCGAACAAGCCCGATCCAATTGCCAAACGCGGCAGGGACTTAGCTTGGCAGATTGCTCCCACGTTAATGCTGAGTTTTAAATATGCTTGGGCTGGACTCCGCTATACTTTTGTGACGCAACGGAACTTTCGCATCCATACGATCGTTGGTATCGTAGCGATTAGCTTAAGCGTCTATTTACAGCTACCTGCGGTTGAAATTGCCGTGATTAGCTTGACGAGTGGGTTGGTGCTAGCTCTAGAGACATTGAATACAGCAATTGAGTCAGTGGTTGACTTGACGGTCAAACAGTCTTACCATGAACTCGCCAAAATTGCTAAAGACTGCGCTGCGGGTGCTGTCCTGATCTCGGCAATCACTGCCGTGCTTGTTGCTGGTTCGCTGCTACTACCACCACTATGGGATCGAATTCAAGCCGCTTTGTTGTAAGTAGGTCGGCATTAAGACTTGTCGCTGAGGCAAGGCAGAGGGCAGAAGGCAGAAGGGAAGAGGACTTTAGTCTCTTAACACTTTTACATGTCTTCGTTTATTTATGCCTACCTGACTTGAACATAAGGCAGAGGGCAGAAGGCGGAAGGTAGAAGGAATAAGGATTTTCATGCGTTTTGGTGTATGCAGTTCATGATGCTACTTAGTTAGAGAATGCGTGAAAGAAGGATAACTAGCAACGGGTGGGTTAGGCATGCTCAGTAACGAGTCCAAAGGAGTATTGGTGTGTGATTATAGTCATTGACAACTACGACAGTTTTACTTACAACCTCGTACAGTACTTGGGAGAACTGGGGAGTGAATTACCTGTAGCTTCCGAGATTCAGGTTTACCGCAACGACCAAATTAATCTAGAACGAATCGCCACGCTTGCTCCCGATGGAGTAGTAATCTCGCCGGGCCCAGGGCGTCCTGAAGATGCTGGTATTTCCCAAGAATTAATCCGTCAGTTGGGTGCGACTTTTCCCATCTTGGGTGTATGCCTGGGTCATCAAAGCATCGGTCAAGTCTTCGGCGGTAAGATTATCTCGGCACCTGTATTAATGCACGGAAAGACGTCTGAGATTCATCACACCGGTGTTGGTGTCTTCCGGGGATTACCCAATCCGTTCCTAGCAACTCGATATCATAGTTTGGCGATCGAAAGGCAAAGCTGCCCAGAGGTACTGGAAATTACGGCTTGGGTTGATGATGGGACAATTATGGGAGTTAGACACCGGAACTATCCGCACATTGAAGGCGTCCAATTTCATCCGGAGAGTATTTTAACGTCTGCTGGCAAGCAACTCCTGCGAAACTTTTTGGAGTCGCTTCCGACATTACGCGATCGCTCCCTGGTAATGTCTTCAATGGGAAATTAGTTCGAGAAAACATGAAACGGCGACAGTTGATGCGCTATGCGGGTGCAGGTTTACTCGCAACCCTTGGCACCGGTTTAGCTTCGAGTTGGCAGTCCTATCAAGCGCAGACCTCCGGCGGTGGGCTTACAGTGCAATGGCTTGGGCATACCAGCTATTTGTTTACTGGCGGTGGTTTGCGAATTTTAACCAATCCATTTCGGGCAGTAGGTTGTACGGCTGGGTATCGTCCTCCTAAAGTAGCCGCAGACTTAGTATTGATCAGCAGCCAGCTCCTGGATGAGGGGGCAGCAGAAGGATTACCTGGCAACCCCCGAATCCTCTACGAGCCAGGGGTGTATCAGGTTGGAGACATTAAGCTACAGGGAATCGTTATCGCACACGATCGCGTTGGCGGACGCCGATTTGGAGACAACATCGCTTGGATGTGGACTCAAGGGGGCATCAAGATTCTTCATTTGGGAGGTGCCGCTGCACCACTTGCCATCGAACAGAAAATCCTGATGGGACGCCCCGATTTAGCACTGGTCCCTGTGGGAGGTGGGCCCAAAGCCTACAATCCTCAAGAAGCCAAACAAGCGATCGCTACCCTCAACCCTAAAGTGGTAATTCCAACTCAGTATCGAACTAAGGCAGCTGATGGTGGAACTTGCGATATCGTGCCAGTGGATGACTTCTTATCGGTAGTGGATGGCATGTCGGTACAGCGCCTCAGCAACGACACAATAACTCTTAAGCCAGCTGACTTGCCTCAAAATGGCTCGGTTATTAAAGTGCTGAGTTACAAGTTCTAATCGTTCAATCTGCTGGGTATTGAATCTGCATCATCCTATTGCGATTCTCAAATGAGGTGAACACAAGTCGTCCGTAGGGACTCTCGCATGCCTGCCCTTATCACACGGTAGGAGCATCTAACTCATCGGAAGGTGGGCATTGCCCAGGATGCACCCTGCACCCTGGGCAAAAACTTGTGTAGGCAATGCCTACTCTACAACTAGTGAAACAAATCCAGTTCAAATAATTTGTGAATAAAGAGCATAAAATTTTTCATTGGGCAATAGTCCTAGAGAATCGCCAGCCAGCTCTTTTTTGATACCTATGACAAAATACATATTAATATTGCCTTTATTTTTGGCAGCAATTTCTCCTCGATATTCGCAATCAAAAAAATCTTTGATTAGCTCAAATGTGGATTGAGAAATATTAATAGCGCCAGGAAGGCTAGAAGACTCCATTCGGGACGCTATATTAACGGCATCTCCCCAAATATCATAAGTAAATTTTTTCTTGCCAATTACACCAGCGATTAAGGGACCTGAGTGAATTCCTATACGAATTTCCCAATAGGGTTGTTTGTTTTGAATCTTCTCTTGTTTTCGCCACTCCATAAATGCTCGAATTTGTAAAGCAGTTAGTACAGTATCAATAGCATGAGTAGCTGTAGGCGTAGGAATTCCTGCCGCACACATATAGCTATCACCAATTGTTTTTAATTTTTCTAAATTGTGTGCTTCGATAACCGTATCGAAGTAAGAAAAGCAGTAATCTAGTTCGCTCAATAACTCTTCTGGAGTTAACTGTTCGGCTAAATTAGTAAAATTTTTAAAATCTGTAAACAGAATTGAGGCAGACTCATAAGAAACCGGCTTCACTTTGTTGGTTTGCTTGATCTCTTCCGCAATTTTTTGGGGCAGGATATTCAATAATAGTTCGTCAGATTTAAGCCGTTCTGTATTGATTTGAGCATAGAGTTGATTCATTTCTGCGAACAGCAGATTGATTTCCTCGAAGTTTTTAGCGTTCCGGATAGCTGTTGAGACTTGCACAGCTAGTAGATGACCGATGCGTAAATCTTCGTAACTATAGGTAGTTGGAGGTGTTGTTGCAAAGTTGATTGAACCGATCGCTCGGTTCTCGATTTCTAAGGGGACAATTAGCTGTGAAGGGTAAGCACCGAGACAACTATTTGCAGAATCTTTGGGGTTGAGTTGAGCTTGTCCCGTTTTCAGGGCGCGACTAATTGGGTTCTCGCACTCGAACGTGCAGGAATCACACTCCACGGGTGAACCAAATAGCGTGATGAGACGATAAGAACCATCAGGGTTCTGGAGACAAACACTACAGTGCTTGAAGTCCAGCAACCATTTGGCTTGTTTACTCACGATCTGCAAAATTTCGTCCAAGCTTTGAGAGCGGTTAATCGCATTGGCAATTTCATTGACTGCCGCAATCCGGCTCGAAAGCGCTTGGACTTCAGTGAGTAGCTTTCGAGTCGTTTCTAGAAGTTGTTCGTGGGCTTGTTCTTCAATCTTTCTACTTGTAACTAAAAACGGGTAACAACTCATAAAGTATCAATTTCGAGCGCGATCGCATCTGTGTATTGGTTCACTTGTGTAAACAAGTTTGCCGTAGCAATCAACTCGAAAATTTCCGATTGCTCCAGCCCCAACTCTTTCAGGTGTTCGTAGTCTGTATCCTTCAACTGATGCGGTTGGGTAGCGGCTAGTAAGCCAAAGCTAATCGCTGCTTTTTCGCGATCGGGCAGAGGACAGTTGGCAAAATCAGAGACAAGTGTATGGAGAACTTCTTCACTAATCCCTAACGCCGATAAGCCGTGCAGATGGACTTTGAGCGCGTACTCGCTGCCGTTCGCTTGGGAAATGGCTACACCAATCATCTCCTTGATGGTACGAGGTATGTTGCCCTGAAGAATGGTTGAGCGGAACTTTTTCCAGTTGGCTTCCAAAAAGTCAGGCTCGATTGCCATCGATTTGAATAGATTGGGTACCATGCCAAATCCGAGTTCGACCTGAATTTCATCATAGACAGCCTTAACTTTTGGATGGGTTACTTCGTTATATTCCAGAATGGGAAAGCGGGCCATAGTTGCTTGTGTTGTTAACGTCTATTAACTTGACTCATCGCCTCAAAAGTGTGAAGTTAGTGAGGATAGCGTGACTGCTCGCCGTCAATCAGACAACGCTCGATCAAAGCTTGCTACATTTTGAGATGGCTTATCCTCTCTCACGGGATAGGCATATATGTCACCCTGTTGAGTGCATACGTTCTCGAACTCTGCACTGTGCACCCTACAGCAGCTTTAGTTCGCTACACGATTCTGAAGTAGCAATGCATTAGATGGCGAGTTGCTGCATATCGAGCCACTCTAACGCACGCTGTACCTGTTTGTGAGTGCTCGATGCTTGGTTATTCCTAGTTTTACCAGTGTTATCAGCATGCAGAATAGACTTTAGTCACAAACTGGTTAAGTTTCCGTAGAATACCTACAAGTTACGACGAAAAACCGATAACTTGTGAAAAAAACTATTAGGTTACGATAAAAGACCTATCCGTTGTAGTCAAATGGCTTAGTCCATAGGTTGGATTGCCATAGCGAATTAGACTGTAAGCTACATCTATCGGTAGGACTACAACCATTAGCTGACTAATTTCTAGAAATTAAATAATCTTAATCGTTAATCGCATGAGTGTTAGATAGTGAACAAAGATATGATTGGGCAAATCGAGTACAAAGAGCGTCGCGAGCAGTTGATGGCGAAGATTGGCACGGGAACCGCGATTTTCAAGAGCGCACCCGTTGCCGTGATGCATAATGATGTCGAATATACGTTTCGGCAAGATAGCGATTTTTTTTACTTGACGGGTTTCAACGAACCAGAAGCCGTCGCTGTACTAGCACCACATCACGAAGAACACCGATTTATCTTATTCGTTCAACCCAAAGAACGCGACAAAGAAGTGTGGACGGGATACCGGACGGGTGTAGAAGCAGCCAAGGAAAAATTCGGCGCAGATGAGGCATACCCGATTACGGAACTGGATGAGAAGTTACCGCAGTATTTAGAAAAAGCCGATCGCATTTATTATCACTTGGGACGCGATCGCCATTTCAACGATACTGTGATCGCGCACTGGCAACGGTTGATGGCAGGCTATCCCAAGCGCGGCACGGGGCCAATCGCGATCGAATCCACCAATCCCATTCTCCACTCCATGCGCCTGGTGAAAAGTCCAACTGAGTTGGACATGATGCGTAAAGCAGTGGAAATTTCTGTGGATGCTCATAACCATGCGCGAGAGTTTGCCCAACCCGGACGCTATGAGTACGAAGTTCAGGCCGAGATGGAACATATCTTTCGCCTGCGGGGTGCCGTAGGCCCGGCTTATCCTTCAATCGTGGCATCGGGGGCCAATAGCTGTATCCTGCACTACATCGAAAATAACCGGCAAATGCAGGAAAACGACTTACTGCTGATCGATGCAGGTTGTTCCTATGGCTACTACAACGCTGATATTACCCGCACCTTTCCTGTCGGTAAGACATTTACGCCAGAGCAAAAAATATTATACGAGCTCGTCTTAAAGGCGCAACTAGAAGCGATCGCTCAAGTTCAACCTGGCAATCCCTATAATCTTTTCCATGACACGGCTGTACGGGTACTTGTTGAAGGTTTGATGGATCTGGGACTCCTCGCTGGTGACATTGAGGAAATCATCAAAGAGGAGAAGTACAAACCCTTCTACATGCACCGCACGGGCCACTGGTTGGGGTTAGATGTCCACGACGCCGGAGTTTACAAGCATGGCGAAAACTGGCAGACGTTGCAACCTGGTCATGTGGTAACGGTAGAACCGGGACTCTATATTGGGCATGAGACTGAGCCTGTTGAAGGCCAGCCAGCGATCGATGAGCGTTGGCGTGGGATTGGAATTCGGATTGAGGATGATGTCTTAGTAACCGAGTCAGGACACGAAATCTTGACGGCTGGTGTTCCTAAATCGGTAGAAGAAATGGAACGGTAAGTAAGTTTCCTGTAAGGTAGAGACGTTTAGAACAGGGTAGGGGCAGCGCAGGCATCGCCCCTACAGCGTCTAGAATTGGAAATTCCTTGAGTAGATGCAACCGAGTGCAGCGTGGCGGAAATAACTATCCAGTTGAAAAAGTTTGGCAAGCTTACTGTATAAGCTTCCATGCCTTCTGCCCTCTGTCTCCTGCCTCCTTGTACTGAGTCACTGTTCGCGGATAACTGCTCGTTGCTTTAATAATTCTTCATAGGTATTAATCCTGAAAAACTATCTTAAGCTCTGTAAATACGAGATAGCTGCTTTTTTGGATTACGGCTAGATGAGCAGCGACTGTAACACGAAGCAGAGAATTTCAAGTTTGGCTCAATTTTAGAAGGTTAAACTTCGACACAGCTGCTCCAACTCAATGAAATTCCCAAACCTGGAATAACTAAACTAAACATGACTAAGGTTTTGCTTGTCGATGACACCCTTTCTCAGTTGGAGTTAATGGAAGTTTACCTGAGAGAAAGCGGTTATACAGTCATCCGGATTAATGACCCAAAATCAGCTATTAAGCAGGCAATTCAACACAAGCCGGATGTAATTATTACAGACGTTGTCATGCCGGGAATGAGCGGTTTTGAGCTGTGTCGATATTTTAAAAAGAATCCAGAAACTAATCGTATTCCTGTTGTGATTTGTTCTTCTAAAAATCAGGACATCGATCGCATCTGGGGCATGAGGCAAGGAGCAGCCGCTTATTTAACAAAGCCCTTCTCCAAGGAGCAGTTGATTCGGATTGTCGAATTAGCCCTTGTCGCCTGAGCTAGAGCGCTGATGCAATAGTGTTCAATGTTCGTTGTTCACTGCTTGAAACTGCTTTTCCCAATTTTCGTGGTTAACTTTAGCATCTTGAATAATCGGCGATGCCGAAATTAACCGATTCACCAGCCAATTAACGGCTGAAAGAGGAAAGCGCAACGGTCTAGCAATGTCAAGAAATAGCACCACGCGATAACCGTCCGTGTCATTCCAAACCTCGTGAGGGAAGGTATCATCAAAAATCAAACTCTTGCCCTCTTCCCAATGGGCGACCTCATTACCGATACGAATTCGGCAAGCTGACTTGGGTTCTGGAACTATCAGTCCCAAATGATATCGAATTACACCTTTATGTTTTCCCCGGTGTTCGGGGATATGTTTACCGGGCGCTAGGATCGAAAAAAAAGCTACTTTAGCTCCTGGAATTTTTTCGAGTAGCTTCGTAGTTTCAGGACACCGATCGCAATTTTTCTTTGCTTTAAAACCAAACGCGAAAAAGAAATAAGTTTTCCATCGGTTGTCATTAGCAATGCGATGCTGTCGTCGGGAAATATCTTGAAAGTTTGGCAATTCATCTACATGCTGAAGCACTTGCTCAAGCTCGTTCCGAATCACCATCCAATTCGCTTCCAACTGCTTAGCCCAGGGAAACTGCTCGGTCTTAAAAAAAATACTGTCTCCTACCAAAGAATACTTTTCTACTAAATTCTCTAGTACAGAATTTTTTATGATCCAATTTTCTAGTTTTTTGAGAAGTGCGCCAACTAAACGTTTCATCAATTTCTGGTTTGTACTGATTTGAGAGAACCAATAGGCTAGTTTAAGGCAGGCTTGTAGCTAGTGCTTAGTTTAATCCGAATGGCACTGACTTCCATTAATCAACCCTTGCGCGGGGGGTTTGGGGGAAACCCCCAAGTCCGGGTTTTTTCTAATACCTGCAACTCTTTTTCACGACTTCATAGCCCTTTCAATACGGCGGTCAGGGACAAGCCACATGACTGCGACTAAAACATATAACAGGAAAGCGAACCATGAGTTCACAAAGGAAAGTACAATTGCTAGAGCATAAATTACTACTGAAACCTTGCCCTTAAAGTCTCGTCCAAGTGCAATTGCCAGAGCGGAGTCTTTACCGTGGTGAGAAATAAGGCTGCGGGTAAGGATGAAGTAAGCGAGCGCCGCAAACAGCAGCACCGTGCCATAAAAGGCAACTGGCAGGGCAGCAAAGTGGTTCTCGCCTGTCCAACCAGTAACAAAGGGAATGAGCGACAACCAGAACAACAGATGCAGATTCGCCCACAAGACATTACCATTAACGTGCCGAGCCATCTGTAACAAGTGATGGTGGTTGTTCCAGTAGATACCGAGATAAATAAAACTGAGTACATAGCTCAGAAATGCTGGAAATAGCGGACGCAGCGCAGCTAAATCAGCTGCATGAGGTACTTTCAATTCCAGCACCATAATGGTGATGATGATAGCGATTACACCATCACTGAATGCTTCTAATCTCCCCTTCCCCATCTCTTTAAGTACTCCTAGTTCTGCTTACTTCACTCCCGGTTGGATTGCAACTTTAATCGCAAAGATCGGATAGAGAGTTGTTCAAGAGAGTATCTATTCTGTGATTATCCTGAAGTAAATCGATGAACGACTCTTCTCAAAAATAAACATGAGTAAATCAGCACAGCCAAAATTTTCCATCCCTGAAAAAACTCTCTGGCAGGCTCTCCTAGAGCGAGACTCCCAGTTTGAAGGAAAATTTGTCTACGGTGTACATTCTACAGGTATCTACTGCCGACCAACTTGTCCCAGCCGTAAACCCAGCCGCAGCCAAGTTTCCTTTTTCAGCTCTCCGGAAGAAGCTCACGAACAGGGCTTTCGTCCCTGCAAGCGATGTCAACCCCAAAATGCAACAGCCTCGAATCCTGCTAGAGATAAGGTGTTTGCAGTCTGTCGTTACATTGAAGCTCAATCCGACCACATTCCAACACTGTTGGAACTGAGTACTCAAGTCAAGATGAGTCCCAGTCACCTGCAACGAGTCTTCAAGCAGATAGTTGGCGTGTCCCCTTTTCAATACGGAAACGCTCATCGGAAAGAGCGCCTGAAACAGCACCTTCATCAGGGTGAGGAAATTGCTCATGCTCTCTATGAAGTAGGTTATGGATCTAGCAGCCGACTCTATGAAAAAGCACCAGAGCAGCTTGGAATGACTCCCGCTTCCTATAAGCAACGCGGTTGGGGTAAAGAAATTCGCTATACAATTGTGAACTCTCCTCTCGGTTTTCTGATTATTGCTGCAACAGAGCAAGGACTGTGCAGTGTTCGACTCGGAGAAACGGAAGCAGAGCTGGAGGACGGACTCCGAAATGAGTTCCGTAATGCATCACTTCGATGTGCGGATGATGAACTACAAGAGTGGGTTCAGGCGTTAGTGGACTACTTGAGCGGCAATCTACCTTTACCCGAACTCCCTTACGATGTGAAAGCTACAGCATTCCAACTTCGAGTTTGGGAAGCGCTACAAGAAATTCCCATCGGCACCACTACTTACTACAGTGACATTGCTTGCTCGATTGGACAGCCCACCTCAATACGCGCCGTCGCTCGTGCTTGTGCAACGAACCCTATTGCCCTCGTTGTCCCCTGTCATCGGGTAGTTCCTAAAGCCGGTGGATTGGGAGGCTACCGCTGGGGTGTTGCCCGAAAACAGGCACTTCTCGATCTTGAGAAAGACTATGTCCAAACTAATCTAATTATTAACCAGGCAAATGACTAGTAATCATATAGTTTCTAGTTGATCGTTGCTAACGATATTAAACAGAAAAATAACCAAAGTAATTCTATCGGTTTCCCTGTGTTGCCAGCCAAGCACGCAGTACTTCAGCCACTGTCCAGGCTTGGGCAATACATCCCCGTGGAGTCATCGGTGCATCGCCATCAAAAATTTCACTAAGACTCCCCATTGCGCGATCGCACAAATGATTTGCCATTGGTTCTAGAAACTGGCAAGCTTGAGTTGGATTACCATAAACGCGCAGGTGTGCCAGAACAAACGGACCAAGCAACCAACCCCAAGTCGTTCCCTGGTGATAAGCTCCATCGCGTTGCAACTGATTGCCGCCGTAGTGTCCTTTGTACTGGGGATGCTCGGAACTGAGCGAACGCAATCCATGCGAAGTTAGCAGCATCCGCCCACAAGCCTCCACCACTCCCCTCTGCTGAGCAGACGTAAGCGGACTTTCCGGTAATGATACAGCAAAAATTTGATTGGGGCGCAGTGAAGCATCATCTCCATTAGGACCGTCCAAAACGTCGTAGCAGTAGCCTACCTCGCTGTTCCAGAAACGAGCGAATCTCGCTAAGGCACGGTCTGCGATCGCGTCATACTCTTGGTATGGCTGACTAAGCTGACGGGCAAATTTTGCCATTGTCCGCAGGGCATTGTACCAGAGGGCATTGACTTCAATAGGTTTGCCAATCCGAGGCGTGACAACCCAGTCCCCCACTTTGGCATCCATCCAAGTGAGTTGCACTCCCGGTTCTCCTGCATAGAGTAAGCCATCTGTAGCATCGAGGTGGATGTTGTAGCGCGTACCGCGACAGTGCCAATTAATAACATCTGCCAGAACCGGGAAAAGTTCGCGCAGCAGGTCGTCGTCTTCAGTAGCGCTATAGTAAGTGTGAATTGCCTCAAAGTACCAAAGGGTCGCATCAACTGTGTTGTACTCTGGTGTCTCCCCTGCATCCGGGAAGCGATTGGGCAGCATCCCCTGGTCTACGTACTTAGCAAAGGTGCGGAGAATCGAACGGGCGACTTCTGGGCGTCCAGTTGCAATGGTCAAACCGGGTAGGCTAATCATGGTATCGCGACCCCAATCCCCAAACCAGTGATAACCTGCAATGATGGTTTTTCCATTGGGTTCGTCGGGCAGTGGGCGCTCGACAATGAACTGGTCAGCCGCTAAGACAAGGCGATCGATCCAAGCTGGTGTATCCTGAGCATCGAGCGGCCGGTTGTCTTTCCAGAATTTAATTAACTTCTGCTCTTGAGCGCGACGCAATCTGAGTGCGGCTTCACCATTCAAGTCAGGTTGTCTCTCCGTACTGGCAACAAACGTGAGCGATTCACCAGGATTGAGGGTAGCTTCAAACGTTGCAACATGGAGGTGGTCTTCCTTGTCGCTCAGACCCCGATAGCGTTCGGCTCCCAGGTCAAAACCATAGTACCAATCGTGGGTAGGAGAAGCATGGGCGCAGTCACTCAGCAGGTAAAGCGGCACAGCACCCGGATAGGCAGTTACACAAATTCCCCGTTCAACTCGATCGAGGGTCATTTGCCAGCCGTTGCCTTGAGTGCTGCCATGATAATCGCGGTAGTTAACCAGTGCGTTGAGGCTGAGTTTCAGGGGTTGGGTGGCACGGCGTAGTGAATATTGCACATAGGTAGTGTTGACTCCCTGCTGCATCCACACTCGTTTTTCTAACAGGGCATCAGCACAAGCGAATTGCCAAACAGGTGTTGTGCCGTCGAGAAAGAAGCGTTCGATGTGCTGGTAGCCGTGGGGACTAACAGTGCCATCAGTCCAACGGTTGGTGCAGAGGGGATAAGAGTATTGACCATACAGGGCGGTTTCGTCCAACTTGGTGAACAGTAGAGTGCGACCCAGGGGCGGATTCAACGCTGCTACCAGTAACCCGTGATAACGGCGGGTAAGCAGTCCTGCTACGGTGCCAGAGGCATAACCGCCGATGCCATTGGTGACTAACCACTCCCGTGACTCGGCTATGTCCAGACTCCCGCAAATCTCCCGCCCAAATTCAATACACATGGGTCAACACATTGCTCCTAGTTCACTGTTCAGAGTATCTATTTTGTAACCCGATGGTGTGCTGAGAAGGTGATTAAAAGTTGATGAGGAATTCTGACTCCTGATTTCACAACGCGATCGCATAATAAGACAATGGCTCTTGTCCTGCACCCTGACCCCAGCGTGCATCGGGTTTCCAGGCACCATTGAGTTCTTCGCGGCGACGGGTGTAGACGGTGAGTTGGTTGTCTTCAATTTTCAGCAGGTTGTACTGCCAAGGATAGCCATAATTTAATTCGTCAGGTCTTGCACCAAAGGTTCCGGCACAAATCCGGTCTAATTTTCGCCCATCAGGGGTGACATCATAGGGGTGAGGACTGGTTTCGGCTTTATGAATGTGACCATGCAGGTAGAGGCGGAAACCATTGACGGCTAGCTGTTCCGTAAATCCGTGGTCAGTAATGCGGTCTTCCCAAGCACTGTTGAGAGGATGGTGCCAAACGGCGATTTTTAGGGAATTTCTGTAGTCTGGGTTGCGGCGAATTTGGGTGAGGGCGTTGGTAAGTGCGCCCATGTGGATGCTGGCGCGGGTTTTGTAGTGGTGGTCGAGTTGCCAAGCGGAGTTTAGCCCCAAGATTAGCAGGTTTTGCTCTGGCAGATGGTCTAGGGTGTATTGCTGGTCGTAGTCGAGGGGATAGGGTTGTTGTTTGATGGTTTCGTAGAATTTGCTGAAGTGGGCAAAGCGCTGTTTGTATTTTTCTTCGTCTCTAACCCAAACTGCATTTGCACTCTCTTCAATGTAATAACCCTCTTGAAGTTCATGCGGCTTACATTGCCTGCGAAGTTTTAGCGTGTAAGCTACATCATCTGCCTTCTCCCAGTTAGTAACTTTCCAGTTGAGGTCGTGGTTGCCGGGAACGAGGATAATTTGCTCTGGGTTTAGGGGAAAGTCTTGGCGGAGGTTGTCGAGAAATTGTTCGGCGGCTTTGTATTCTTCCTGTGTGGAGAAGTTGGCGATGTCGCCGGAGAGGATGAGGGCGTCTAGCTGAGAGATGTTGATGTCGCTGTACAAATCTGCTGCGAGTTGGTTAGACCAAAGGTTGGCTTGGTCGGAGGTGCTGAAGTGGAGGTCGCTGAGGTGGAGAATGTACATTAGGCGAGTAGCAATGGTAAGAATCGGTTGGGTAAGGAGGTAGTTGTAGAATTTGCAGCGTTCTTGAATTTTAAAAATAGCGTCAAGTGCCCAACTTTCTGTTGAAGTAAGATTTAACTCTATCAAAGCTGGAAGATGTTTAGCAGTAATTGGAAATGGCATATTTTTCAGGGCTTCAGTTGCACTTAAGGCAACCGAAAAATCCGAATCTCCTACCATCTGCACTAATCTCCTGGAAACTCTTTCACTGCTAAATTTCCCCAACCCTATTGCAGCAGTACTGCGAAGGAAATTATCTGAATCATCTGAGGCATTTAGGAAAGCGATCTCCAAGTCTTCACGCAAAACTAAACTTTGCTGTATAGAACACAAATTCGTGAGAGTCCTTAGTGTTACGCTACGGATATGTGTATCTTGATCTTCATTTAGAGTTTGGAGCAGCTTACAAACTATCTCTTCAGGAATTTCTAAGCCGTCAGGTAAATTTTGACCCAAGCCTATTAATTCCTGAGCCGCTTGTCCACGAACATTATAGTGTGGATCGTTTAAGAATCTTACTGCTAGAGGAACTGCCTCCTTACCCATTAATCTAACTAGACTAGTAATTGCATGTCCTCGTACATAGTGATGTGGATCATCTAAAGCCTTAGTTGCCAAAGGAACTGCTGCTTCTTTACCAAAAAGACTTGCCAAATTAAGGATAGCATTGCCTCTTGGAACAGGTTCTTCAGAATTCAGGTAT
>DATNPT010000262.1:0-12700 GCA_036703075.1 Chroococcales cyanobacterium | reverse complement strand
TTACCTGGTGCGGCAGCCGGGGGAGTTATAACTCGGCGGTTGCCACCTGGAAGTTCAATGACGGTTGGGGCACCAGGAGGTTGTCCTGTCGGCGCACCTTGTGGAGCTTGTGGAGGTTGTTGAGGCATATCCATTGGTTGAGTGGTGGGCGCTTCCTGCGTTTCAGACGCCACAGCAGGTTCCTGGATGCCCAGCAACGATTGGGTGTTCGGGAAATAAGAAATCCAACTCTGAGGATCGGGACGGCCTCTCCAGGCTTGACGGCTCACTCTTAATATTAAAAGCGGGACAATTGCACCTTCATTTTGTCCAAGAACGGTCACTGCCACATCTGTTACCAAGATGTCTCGATCGAAGCTGCGTTGTGTAGCAGCCCTGGCAACGGCTTCAGCACGACGCAGGAAACCTTGAAACGATTCGTTCGGCTGATGAGTTAGGGCGATGGAGCTACGGGCTGTATAGGCGTGGGCGTGTTGAGGTGCAATCGCCGCCGTCACTAGCCAACTCACTCCTGTAAGACCCAGTACGGCTGATAAACTAATTGGTGCAATTTGGTTTGGAGCAATCGACTGGAAAAACTGGGTAGCAGCCTTCTTCAAAGGGACGGAAATAGCAAACAGAAAGTTGAAATCACTGGATTCAGACTTCAACATATGAGGCAACGACTCCCTGGCTAGAGTTGAAAATTAGAATTTTAGGGGCATCTTTTCCTAAGAGCAAATCCTTTGATGAAAAGATTTCCTTTATAGCATGACATACAAAAGTCCTAGACTATAGACTTGGTTTGAGCTGCCAGCGAACAGTGAACAGTGAGCAGTTTTCTTGATAGTTAAGCTAAGACGCATCTAAATTGATTAGTCCTAATCTCCCCGTCCCCCCGTCCTCCCATCTGCCCGTCAGCTTCAATTCATAATGTTTTGTGCACAACAGCTTAACTGGTCAGTGTCAATAATTCGATCGATTAACTTAACCGCTAGATAAAACGACAGGAACCCTGGATATATGGCAAATTACGCTTCCATCGCAATTGGCATTAGTCGCTATCAGTTTTTACAGCCTCTGAGCTATGGACAAGCAGATGCACAAGCTCTTTGGCAGTTTTTGGTCAACCAAGCGAACTTGCCTGCCAGCCAGTGTCTGTTGTTAACCGATACCTCGCCACCCGTGGGTGAAGTTGCAACTTATCCCACACAGGAAACGATTTGGCGCTGGATTGAATCATCCCAACCCCATCGTAGTAATGGAACCAATGGTGTCTCTACAACTTGGCGTTGGTTCTTTTTTAGTGGCTATGGCGTCAGTTGGGACGGCATTGACTATTTAATGCCGATTGATGGCAACCCCTATGACATTCCTCAAACGGGAATACCCGTCAGAGCGTTGTTTGAAGCACTGCAAGCTCAAGGGGATGAAAACATCTTGGCGCTACTAGATATTAATCGATCGCCAGGATTTCAAAGCGGAACGGCAGTGGGTGCCGAGACAGTACACTTAGCCCAAGAAATGGGAATTACTGTAGTGCTTTCCAGTCAGCTCAATGAATTTTCTCACGAAGCGGCGGCACTGGGGAATGGCTTGTTTACAGCCGCGTTGCTCGAAGCACTGCGCTACTACCATACCGACATAACTTTAGAGGAACTTGAGTACTATCTGTGCGATCGCTTGCCGGAGTTGAGTCAACACCACTGGCGACCGATTCAGACTCCGTTGATTGTGACGCCTTCCGAGGCAGTCAGACCGCAGCTTATTTTGCCGACAGCAGTTAACGCACAATTTAACGCCAACACCGTGGCACAGATGTACTCGACACTCCCCAGAGGACTGGATGCTGAAGAGGAACTGGGTAATCACTCATTGAACGGTACGGTAGCCGGACAACGAGGTGCTGTATCCCTAGAGAATCGACCTGCCACTAATGTCAGTTCAACCGATGCTGTTGCTCCAAATCAACCAGCCTCATCAGGAGCAATGGTTCACTCTCAACGGCAGACCCAACCAGATGCCAAAGAGACACGGTGGTGGCAACCCCTGCTGTTGTGGGGAGGTGCCATCCTGTTACTGGTACTGCTGATTGTGGCGGTAGTTCTCCGCAACCGCGATGTCTTTATGAATAAGTCAGGGGTTAGCACGCCAACGCCAGACAAACCGTTAGTGAACCCCGGTACTACAGGCTCGCTCAATCCGGAAACTCAGCAATTGCCAGCGTCGCCACGCAGTCGCCTTCAGGTTAATCAAGCTACCTTGGAGCGAGCAAAGCGATTGCTCCGACCGAATCAAGCTTCTCTGTTTAACAAAGCCATTATAGAGGCTCGTGCGATTAAACCGGGCGATCCCCTGTATCAACAGGCACGACAAGACGTAAAGCGTTGGAGTACGGTAATTTTGGATGTCGGTCAAGGACGCGCTAGTCAGGGAAATTTTGCTGGTGCGATCGCAGCTGCTCAACTCGTCCCCAAAGATGACTTATCGGTTTATACTGACGCTCAGCAAGCGATTAACAAGTGGCAAGGGTTTGCACAAAAGCAGCAGCAAAACCAACAACTGATCCAGACGGCGAAAAAACAAATTCAACCCAACCAAGCCTCATCCTACATCCGCGCGATCGCAACCGTCCGAAAAATTGGTCTTGGCGAGCCCGGACGTGCCGCATCCGAGCAATTCATCGACCAATGGAGCCGACAAATCTATTTGCTCGCCAATTCGCGCGCGGCTGAGGGACAATTTCCCCAAGCGGTGCAAACCGCAGCCCTAGTTCCAACAGGAACATCATCGTATGACGCGGCTCAAAAAGCGATCGCTAAATGGAAACAAGGCAAACCACCACAACAACCCCAGCCAACCTCAGCACTGATTTCCGCTGCGAAAAAGCAAATTCAACCCAACCAAGCCTCATCTTATAACCGCGCGATCGCAACTCTCAGGAAAATTGCCCCCGGTCAACCCGGATATCCTGAAGCCCAGCCGCTCATCGCGCAATGGAGCCGACAAATTTATTTAATGGCAAATTCTTGGGCATCGGAAGGGAAGTTTTCGCAAGCCGTGCAGACAGCCACTTTAGTTCCATCAGGTACACCCTCCTATGATGCTGCCCAAAAAGCGATCGCTAAGTGGAAACAAGGTAAGCGATGACTGGGTTGGGCTGGGTTGTTAGTTGTTAGTAGGATTCAAAGGGAACTTCTTAACGGGCAACAGGCAACAGTACCCATGTTTAAAAACGTGGGATTGGGATGGGAACGTGGTTTTTCGTCGTGCTTCGCACCTTGAAAAACATATTTGTTTAAAGTGGGCTTTAAACCCACAATTAAAATTCCATCCCTGTTCCCTATTCCCTGTTCCCTGTTCCCAGCTCCTAGAGCTTTGTAATGGATAATTTGAACTTCTTCCCCATGATCTATTACCAAAAGCGATAACTGTTGCGGTTCTCAGTTGAATAGACTACACAGTAGGGGCACAACAATGTCGTGCCCTCAAAAACAACTATAGACACCGGCTTTTATAGCAGTTGCCAAGGGGACTCTTGACTCTCGCCAAATACTGAAACATTGACCCGTCAATCTTTTCTCTTCTGCCTTTTGCTATGGTGCCGCACTACGAATGATGCATTTATCCCAATGAGATGCACCGAGCAATATCGATCGCGTTTCTAAAAAGAGCTGCGTTTTTTGGCTCGTTCTTTTTATAAAAATTCACAATCTGCGGCAAAGCCTAGCAAACTCGTTTGAGTTGGATTTTAATATTTTGTTACTTTATAAAGGTTTTACAAAGCCTAGTCTTAAATTGATACTCTGAAATTGGACGCTTGCAAATCTTCAGTGATTCATTAAATCAATAGTCAATACTCAGTTAGAAGCGAAAGAAAAATTTAGTATTTAGCTTCTAAGCGAATGAATCATTAAAGAAATCCTAAAATATCTGGATCTCAACAGATAAATGGGCAGTTGGAACTGAAGGGATTAATCTATAACAAATCCTTGGAATTAATGACCTATCGAGGAGTTAGTAACTTATGACAGAACTGAATGCAATAACAAAACTAAATAAGAATCAGTTGCTCAAATGCCCGACGGGAATTCAGGGGCTGGATGAAATCACGGGTGGGGGATTGCCAAAAGGTCGTCCGACGCTGGTTTGTGGAACGGCGGGTTGCGGGAAAACGTTGTTTGGAATGGAGTTTCTGGTACGGGGCGCGCTGGAGTATGATGAACCGGGCGTGTTTATGGCGTTTGAAGAGACGGCGGAAGACCTGACGCAAAATGTCGCGTCCCTCGGTTGGGACTTAGAGCAACTCGTTGCTGACGAAAAATTAGCGATCGATCACGTTTACATCGAACGGCATGATATTGAAGAGACGGGCGAATACGATCTAGAAGGGTTATTCATCCGGCTGGCCTGCGCGATCGCATCTGTTAAAGCCAAGCGGGTAGTCTTGGATACGATTGAAGTACTGTTTGCAAGCTTGTCTGACGCTGCCACGATCCGAGCAGAACTGCGACGGTTGTTTCGCTGGCTGAAAGCGAAAGACGTGACGGCTATTATCACGGGCGAACGAGGTGAAGGCACGCTGACGCGACACGGATTGGAAGAGTATGTTTCCGATTGTGTCATTCGCCTCGATCAGCGCATCCAGGATGAAATTTCTACCCGACGCTTACAGATTATTAAGTACCGGGGATCGAGTCACGGCAGCAACGAATATCCGTTTTTGATCGATGAAAACGGAATTTCTGTGTTCCCCATTACCTCGGTGGGATTAGAACATGATGTCTCTAACGAACGCATCTCAAGCGGCATTGAGCGCCTCGACGCCATGCTGGGAGGACAAGGCTACTATCGCGGTAGCAGCGTTCTCGTCACGGGTACGGCGGGAACGGGAAAAACTACCCTCGCTACCCATTTTGCCCGAGCCACTTGTCAACGGGGCGAACGTTGCCTGTATTTAGCCTTTGAGGAAGCCCCCAAACAGATTATTCGCAATATGCGATCGGTGGGCGTCGATTTAGAGCCATTCGTAGCACAAGGACTCTTGCACTTCTCCGCCATCCGTCCTAGCGCGTATGGCTTAGAAATGCATTTGGTGAGAATTCACAACTGGCTCAATGAGTTTAAGCCTAGCGTCGTCATCATCGACCCAATGAGCAATCTAACGATGGGCGGTAACTTATCTCAGACCAAAGCCTTTCTCTTCCGCCTGATTGACTTTCTCAAAAGCCAACAAATCACCCTTCTGGTTACCAATTTAAACCACGGTAATGCTCCACTGGAGTATACAGAAGTGGGGATTTCATCGCTGATGGATACCTGGATGGAGGTGCGGGTGATAGAAAGTAATGGCGAACGCAACCGCGTGCTTTTGCTCCTGAAATCGCGTGGTATGGAACACTCCAATCAGGTACGCGAATTCCGGCTAACGAAGCAGGGAGTCGAGTTGGTAGATGTTTACTTAGGGGAAGGAACGGTGCTGACAGGTGCGGCGAGAGCAATTCAAGAGGCACAGGAAAAAGCCACTCGTTTGGCACGTCAACAAGAGCTTGAACGCAAGGGCCGCGAAGTGGAACGCAAGCAAGCGCTCGTCCAATCCCAAATTGCTGCGTTACAGGCTCAATTAGAGAGTGAAAAGGACGAATTGGAGCAGATGATGCAGCAGGAGGAATTGCAACAAAACGTCGTCCGCCAAGGTCAAACAGCCATAGCGCTACTTCGTAAAGTAGATGCTAGTCAGGGAATGGGCGATGGGTAATTCAGGTTTGAATGATGGAAAATATACAGGAAAACAATTTGTTAGAACCAGAGATTTGGGAATTACGGCTATATGTAGCAGGGCAAACGGCTAAATCACTCACGGCATTCGCCAATCTCAAAAAAATCTGTGAGGAATACCTTCACGGTCAATATCATATTGAGGTTATTGACTTATTAGAAAATCCAACCCTTGCTAAGGGAGACCAAATTATAGCGCTCCCGACCTTAGTCCGGAGGCTGCCGCCACCACTCAAGAAAATTATTGGAGATTTATCGAATAAGGAAAAGGTTTTAGTAGGACTCAATATCCGGAAAGTTAATAAATAAAGTGATAAATAGGGAATGGGTAATTGAGAACAATGACAACTACATAACTACTCACTGTTCACTGATAAAAGGGGGAGCAATGGAGACCGAAAATTATAAAAATTTTGCAGAAGCTATTGAGGAAGCACTGGCAGAAATTGGAGAAATCCACTACTGTTTGCGTTTGTATATAGCGGGAACAACGGCAAATTCCGTTCGCGCTCTGGCAAATATCAAGAAAATCTGCGAGGAACATCTCCAAGACCACTACGAATTAGAGGTTATCGATATCTACCAGCAGCCAGAAATCGCTAGAAGCGCGAATATTGTCGCTGTACCTACACTCTTAAAAACACTGCCTCCGCCTTTACAACGGATAATTGGTGATTTGTCCAATACGGAAAAGACTCTCCGCTGTTTGGATATTGTGCCTAAAGATAAATCAGCGAGCGGTGAAGGGTGAATAGACTTCTTTCAGCATGGCAGACTCTTGGGGCGGATGACACCCTAAGTTTAATTGTTTGAGACAACGGCATCGGTATACCGGAAGGATTTGACATTGAAACGACAACCTCATTGGGGCTGACTCTCGTTCAAGGATTGCTCGAGCAGCTAGAGGGAACGCTCGAATGCGATCGCACTCAAGGCACTAAATTTAAAATTACGTTTTCAGTCAACAGTTGACGTTTGTCGTGCAACGCTACGCGATCGCACAGGCAAGACGCACGCTCTCTGCCTTCCTCAGATTGAGAAATATTTCTTTTCACTGCTCGCTGTTATCCGCGATTGAACTACCACAAGAAGAACTCTCGCGAATTTTTGAACTATTCCATCGAATTCCCAAAAATGACCCTTGGAAACAGGGCGGTACGAGTTTGGGATTAGCACTGGTGAGGAAGTTGGTGAATTGCCTCCGAGGAACAATTGAGGCGACAAGCGATCGCGTAATTTTTCAAGTTTGCGATCGAGGCATTGACCTGCCCCTAGACGACCAATCCCGTGTCTCTTCCCCTTAAGAGGAGCTAAGTTGAGCTAATTTTAGCTGTCGGATGGGGATGCCAATCCAAAACTCAGTGCCTTGTCCGGGTTGGGAAACACACTTAAAAATTCCACCATGTTTTTCAACGACAATCTGATAACTAATAGAAAGACCCAGTCCTGTCCCTTTGCCGATGGGTTTGGTGGTAAAAAAAGGGTCAAAGATTTGGGATTGTAGCGCTGGACTGATACCAGGGCCATTGTCGGCAATTCTAATCACCACATGTTCGCTGTAAGGATTTTCGTAGGGCGCGAGCGCAGCCGAGTCGCTCAAGCCTGGGGACGAGAAGAGAGGAGTTGTCCCTAGTTGACCAGATATCTCTCCTCTGGACGTTGGTGTCCTTACGGATCTAATGCTGGTGGAGATGGTAATTTGACTTTGACGAGCGAGTATTTCCTCAACTGTGCGATTGCTGTTGTACTCTTCTAGAGCATCAATAGCGTTGCTCAGCACATTCATAAACACCTGATTGAGCTGACTGGCATAGCACTCCACCAAGGGTAAGTCTCCGTAAACTCTCACCACTTCAATACCGGGATCGCTCGCTTTGACTTTCAGGCGATGTTGCAAAATCAACAACGTACTATCAATTCCCTCGTGAATGTCAACCAATTTCATCTCTGCTTGATCGAGGCGAGAGAAATTCCTCAACGACAGCACGAGCTTGCGGATGCGATCGGTACCGAGTTGTAAGGAATTGAGGATTTTTGGGAAATCTTCTTTGAGAAACTCTAGGTCAATGCTTTGGCTTTGCTCGACAATTTCGGCTTCTGGATTGGGGTAATGCCTTTGGTAGAGTTGGATTAGAGCCAGCAGATCGTTAGCATATTGAAACGTGTGGGAGAGGTTGCCGTAGATAAAATTAACAGGGTTGTTGATTTCGTGAGCAATTCCAGCCACTAACTGCCCCAAACTGGACATTTTCTCGGTCTGAATCAGTTGCGATTGAGTTTGCTTGAGGTTCTGGAATGCGATCGCAAGTTGTTCGGCCTGCTGCTGCGTCTTGGCAAGTAATTCGGCTTGTTGGAGGGCAACACCGAGGTGAGCGGCAATCTGGCTGACAAAATCAATGTCGCAGGTATTCCACTGTCGCGGTCCGGTACATTGATGAATGCAGAATAAGCCCCAAAGTAAGGGCTTATCCCCGGCATGAATGCCTCCTTTGAGGATGGGGACAACCAAGTTAGCACGGACTTGAAATTGCGCCAAAAGCTCGATATGGCAATCGCTCAAACCAGCATTGTAAATATCCGGGACAGCCTGAATCCGACCGAGATGATATTTTGCGGCATAGCGATCGCCAAAGCAGCGATCGTGGATGTGCATTCTGAGTGTTTGAGGGAAACCGGGACGGACATCTTCCGAGATAACCTCTCCGTCATCGTAGTCAGAGTCAGGCATAAAGCGAAAAACGGCTACGCGATCGGCACTGAGCAACCGCCGCACTTCTGTGGTAGCGGTGGTAAAGATGGTCTTGACATCCAAGGATTCTCGGATTTTGGTGACAACACCAAACAAGGCTTGTTGTTGCTTGGCAACCAGTGAGAGTTGTTGAGCTTGACCTGTAGCCGTCGCAGCAGCAGTGCGGCTTTGTTCGTACAGTTCGGCTTGCTTAATCGCGATCGCAGCTTGGGAGGCAAGCTGTTGCAGCAGCGAAATTTCCGACTCGTGCCAAACCCGTGGGGCTTGACATTCCTGAGCAATCAGCAGTCCCCACAATTCGTTGGTGACGCCAATCGGAACGATCAAATTGGCTTTGATTTGTAGGCTTTGTAAAAAATCTCGATGGCAAGGCGCGATTTCGGCCACAGACACATCGTTAATGACGCGAATTTGACCTCGGGTGTAGAAAAAACTGGATTCGTCGGGAAAGCAGCCCGCCAGTCCCTTGATACCCAAAACTGAATTCCACTCCCCCTTAATCGCCTCGACAATCACCTCTCCCTGCTCTTGGTCGGCGAATCGATAAATCACGACTCGATCCGTGTCGAGGAGGTTGCGGACTTCTCGCACGATCGTTTCTAAAATGATTTTCAGGTTTAGGGTGCTGCGGATTTGGTTGGTGACGCGCTCCAAGGAATATCCGCGATCGACGACCTGTTGTAATTTAGCCGTGCGCTCCTCGACTTGCCGTTCTAAATTCGTATTTAAGGATTGAACTAGAGAGTAAAGTTTGTACTGGACGATTGCCATGGCAAAGTGATGACCCAACGCGATCGCGAGTTCAACATCATGAGTCGTCCACTCCGGCGATCGACCCCGCATCAACTCTCGCCAAGCTTCAAACGACTGCCTGGGGAGTCGTTGTTTTTCGTTGGGGTCGAAGCGTCCCTCCCACAATGTTTCTGTATTGATTTCGGCGCGAAAGATACTGAGATAGCCGAGGAGAGAGGAGCGATAAAACAGGGGTAAAACCAGCATTCCTCGAATCGGAGTCGATTGGAACCCTAGGGTGAGGACGCGTAATTCGGGAACTTTATAGAGGTCTGTGACAAAGAGCGGTTCATAGGCAGATTGAGGATAGGGAGGGAGAAGATAAGAGGTAGGATTCGAGGCAACAGAGGCGATTGTCTCAATCGGTCGAGTTGAGCGGAATTTATCTGTTGCGATCGCGTCGAAAAACTCTCCCCTAATCTCCCCTGCTTCTCCACTGCCCCTACCCCTTTCTCGCCAGTCTTTGGTCTTCAATCTCGACAAGGCCCAGGCAGAAAAGATGGGATGTTGTTCGATGAAACTCTCGTGTTTCCCGTCGAGAGAGGTGGGTTGAGTGCCGCAGACACATAACCTCCCCGCATCACCGGGTTTTTCGGGAGCAATGAACAGTCTGCCGCCGCATCCTTTGAGGGCAATCACCGTGTCTTCCACCGCCGCTTGGAGTTCAATCGTGGGCATGGAATGCAATCGGGTCGATACCCGATTGGTTGTGGCTTCCACGAAATGCTGCTGGCGAACTTGAGCCAGAAGATTGGACTGAGCGATCGCTACAGCAACCTGCTCGACGATTCCACGCAAAACGTGCGATTCCTTTCGAGAAATCGCACGCGGTTTGGAGTGATGAGACACCAGTAGTCCCCAGAGTCGGCCTGACAATCGCTCTTGACTAGACCCGTCGCGATCGAGTGGCGCGGGTGAGGAGTCAGACAGCACAATGGGCAACACGATTGAAGACTGGACGCCCATTGCACTCAAGTAGGCAGCATGCCAGGGGTCGAGAGGTCGATATTCGAGTTTCTCATCCACTGTAGGGACGAATGCTTGTTCTAAACTCGCGTCGGCTGACTCTCTAGATGCGCCTGACACGGTTCGGGTTGCGCCATCTGGAGTCATTGCGATCGCGCCAATCGGGTAGCTGCGTTGTGCGATCGCATCGGTATCGACCCAATCCACTGGCAAACAACCAATCAGCCCGGATGTAACATCCGCGATCGAACACAAATCGACGTTGAGATAGATCTGATGTAGTTTTTCCGGAATGTCATCCACAAGGATGTTCAATCCTTTGAGAGAGGGGAGGCAACGATCTTGAATCGATTCAGCAATAACTTGAGCGGTGTCAAATTCATGGAACCGATAAACGATGACGCGATCGGTACCCAAAAATGCACGGACTTGAGCCACCGTTGCTGTTAAAATCTCTTGCAATTCCAGCGATTGGCGAATCCGGTTAACGATTCGGCGCAGCAAATCTTCCTGATTGAGTTCTGCCTGTCCCACTGTCTTACTCTCTACAAGATTTTTGATCGAGCACCCGGTTAGCGAAAGGTATATGAGTATTCCTACATCAGCCTTCTGTAAATTCCAAGCCGGTCAGGACATTAGTCGAAACATGAAAATTTATCAACTCTAAACATCCCAACTAGAGTCAGTCAAATTTTTTAATTTTTGTACAGAACGGAAAACAGGATAGTACTCCGAGGGGGAGAGAACTGATGTCTATTGCTGCCACCTTGCCCTAAAAGTTCACTAAATCCTGGTACAAAGCGATCGACTCGGAGCTGGTTTACGAGTAGCAATTACCAAAGAAAATAAGAGTTTAGTGAAATGATTACAAATCACCGCCGTAAAATGTATCGTTTTGCTGCCTATATCACTGTTGGGATTCTGAGTGCAGCGATCGGGGTTCTATATTACCTAAAGCCTAACATTGAGTTGGCAATGGGAAAAGCAGCCGCGATCGCTCAAACTAAGCCAAACATAGTGGTGATTATGGCTGATGACCTCAGTGTAGGCAAGCTTAATGTTGTGCTCAATCAGGGATGGATGCCCAACTTAAAGCGTTACATCATAGATAAAGGGACAACTTTTACTAATTCTTTTGTCTCTGAATCACTATGTTGTCCATCCCGAGCAACGTTCCTAACAGGTCAGTACCCACACAACCATGGGGTATTAGATAACGCTTTGCCACAGGGAGGTGTGACGAAATTTAAAGATAATTCCACTATCGCTACTTGCTTACAAAAGGCGGGGTATAGAACTGGTTATGTAGGCAAGTATTTGAACGGCTATGGCGAAGACCAGGTTAAGAATGAGCCATCGGATGACCCAACCTATGTGCCACCAGGATGGAATGACTGGCAGGCCACTGTCGGTGGAACTACCTATAGGGTCTACAACTACATTATCAATGACAACGGTCAACTTGTTCGCTACGGAGATGCTCCTAGCCATTACCAGACGGATATCTTAGCTAGGCGCTCAGTAAAATTCATTAATGAATCGGAACAAATCAGTGATGCTCAGCCATTTTTCCTCAGCATCATGCCCCTAGCGCCTCATGAGGAATTTCATATAGGTCGCTATCCGCTTAACTATGATTTGCAGGATACAATACGACCTGCTCCACGCCATATAGGTACTGCCAGTAACATTCCACTGCCAAAAACACCTTCATTTAACGAGCAGGATGTAAGCGATAAGCCAGCTTGGCTGAAGAATATTCCAGCACTACTTCCCCAGCATATTAATAGTTTGCAGAAGGTGTATCGCGATAAGCTTGAGTCTCTGCGCGCAGTTGATGACCTAATTGGTAGTGTAGTCTCTGCTTTATCACAAAATCAGGAATTAGATAACACTGTAATCATCTTTACCTCAGATAATGGTTTCCTTTTTGGAGAGCATCGCCTCCATGACAAAAGGTGGGCGTATGAGGAAGCAATTCGAGTACCCCTGTTTATCCGTGCACCAGGTTTCTCTACACCTCAATCAGTTGCAAAGTTTGCGGTTAATAATGATTTAGCTCCGACAATTGCGGATTTTGCTAAGACAACGCCCAACATGGTTATGGATGGTCGTTCGCTCATCCCTCTACTCCAAAATCCGAACCTATCAAACTGGCGCAAGCGGTTGTTAATCGAATATTGGCATAGCCCTTCAAGGTCATTTATACCGACCTTCTCTGCTGTACGCACCAGTTCTGCAGACACAGCAACACCTAAGCAACTCTATGTGGAGTACGTAGGAGGAGATCGAGAGTTTTATGATTTAGCTAGCGATCCTAATCAATTGCAAAGCTTGCACAAGCAGGGAGGGTGGCGTCAGCAGCAAGTCAAGATTTTACAAAACTGGCTTGCTCGACTCAGAGTTTGTAAGGGCAAAAGCTGTCAAATCTTAGAG
>DATNPT010000103.1:0-3480 GCA_036703075.1 Chroococcales cyanobacterium | reverse complement strand
AGCTGCCTTACTCAAGCTTCTGGCAACCCTACCCGCCGCTAACCGTCAGCAGGCAGAATTGGTGAGCCAGCGTATCCATCTCGATCCAACGGGTTGGCAGCGCTGGGATGAGGAAATGGCAGCATTCCCCATTCTCCAGACTTCGATTTGGCAAGAGCGACAACTGCAATTGGTGTATGAGCGGAGTGATGGTAAGTTGGTTGAACGGGTTGTCAATCCGTTGGGACTGGTTGCCAAAGGGAGTGTCTGGTATTTCATCGCATCAGTAGACCCAGAGGTGCGTTCCTATCGCATCTCACGGATACAGAGTGCTACCCTAACGGAGTTTCCCAGCATTCGTCCGAGTGAGTTCAACTTAGCTGACTATTGGCAGCGATCGCTGGTGGAGTTCAACGCTAATTTGCCACGCTTTGAAGTCATGGTGCGTGTTGCTCCAGAAGTGTTACCGCGACTACGCTATGCCGGATATTTCGCGAGGATAGAGCAGATTGGTTCACCCGATGCAGCGGGCTGGATTCCTGTTGCCATGCGGTTTGATGCACAAGAGGCAGCTTGTGCTTATGTACTGGGATTTGGAGCACAGATGGAAGTGTTAGAACCATTGGAGTTGCGCGAGCGCATTGTGCAAACGGCAAAAGAGGCGATCGCACTTTATACCAAAGCATTCGTGACAAGTAATTGAGCGTCGGTCTACTGAATGTCACTGAAATAACATAGGTTCGTAGTCGGCACTGAGCGTGCCAGAAGCGAAGACAGCGCTTACTACAAACACTTAAGTCTGTGCCATTCTAAGCTAAAACATGGTGTAGATTTACCACATCTCCAACGATCGCGATCGCGGGTGCCTCAAAGTGAGCGGCTTCTACTTGTGCCACAATCGTCCCCAACGTGCCAATCAATTCTTCCTGCTCCGGTCGCGTTCCCCAGCGAATCAAGGCTACCGGCGTCTGCTCGCTCAATCCAGCCTGCCCCAGTTCGCTCACGATATAGGAGAGATTGTGCAGACCCATATAGATAACGATAGTTTCTGAACCTTGAGCGATCGCAATCCAATTCACTTTCGGTCGATACTTTCCTGCCGACTCGTGACCTGTCACAAACGTTACCGAGGAACTGTAATTGCGGTGAGTTAAAGGAATCCCGGCATAAGCAGGTGCGGCAATTCCAGAGGTGACTCCCGGCACTACTTCCACTGACACGCCAGCACGCACCAAGTCTTCCATTTCCTCGCCGCCGCGACCAAACACAAAGGGGTCACCGCCTTTAAGGCGCACTACTATTGCATGAGTTTGTGCCTTCTCGATTAAGAGCTGAGTCGTCTCTTCCTGCAACTTAGAATGGCGTCCCCGACGCTTACCTGCATTAATCTGTTCGGCTTGAGGATTAATCATCGCCAAAATTTGAGGACTGACCAAGGCGTCGTAGATGACGACATCTGCACATTCCAACAGTCCCTTTCCTTTGAGCGTGAGCAGTCCAGGGTCTCCTGGCCCTGCACCGACGAGATACACCTTACCCAAAGACTTCCTCCTCCCTGCTTCCACTACGTCCTCTGGTCTAGAGTTGTTCATTGCTCGATCAAATCCACTATTAAATCCGCTAACTGAGTGCTTGCGCCAATCGCTTCGGCAAGTTTCAACTCTACCGTAGGAAACTGTGCTTGTAGACTTGAAACAGTTTGCGCGATCGCATCCGTAATACCCCCAGAGAACAGAAAATAAGGCAAAATCGCAATCTGCTTGTAACCTGCCACCGATAAAGTTGTAATCTGCTCCTCTAAAGTTGGCTGCATCGACCAATAAGCCACACCAGCCCCTAATTGGCGAGCGACAGCCTCCACTGACTCATTCCCTCCAGGGCGGCGCGTGCCGTGAGAAAGCAAAATCTTAGCATCAGCGTCTACCGTTGCTAGCTGACTCGCCAGCATCCTGGCTAAACCCGGATGACTTCCCAAATAAGGACGATGGTTCAGGACTACAGCTTGACCTAAACTCTGATTTGCCAGTGCCACTTCTAGAGGAATATCGTCTCTCACATGCACTCCTGGCAGGAGAAAGATGGGCAACAACTGGAGTTGATTGCAGCCAGCTTCTCGCACTCTACTCGCGAATTGCCGGATTTGCTCGTGTAAGGGGATGGGAGCTAACTCTAACGTTGCTGTTCCCACTAGCGGATTGCGATCGCAGCTTAACACCTGAGCCGGTGCTGTTTTTCCCTCCGTCTGCGGTGCTTCCCAATCAGAAGTTGCTCGCAACAACGAGGCGCGATCGGCGTTCAGCCTCCAGTCAGCATCCCGTTCTCCCAATTGAGTCCGTACTAAATTAGCCAGTGTTTCCATCGCCCGTTGTGGACGAGGGTCGCGACTTCCGTGAGAGATTAATAAATAAGCAGATGACAATAGCAACAGTAGATTTAAACATATTTATTGACTTCGTAAATAATTGTATCGCTTTCCCACCTAAACTTTTGTATCAACTGTTTCTAATTGAAGCTTATAAAAAAAACAGGGAAGTTTTCTTCCCCGTCTTTTACACTGTTCTATTTGAGTTTATCAGCTAGAAGATTTTTGCATTTCCTGTGAAGGATTAGCAATGTACTTGAAATTTGGCTCCGAGTTCCAAGGACCGCGCTCATCTGAACCGCTATTCGCCGGAGAGAGAGATTCCCCCTGACCGTCGCTAGACAAATTAAAGTAAAGATCGACGGTTTTATCCGGCTGAATATTGCCAAAGAAGGGGTCTGTTAGCTTACCGAGAGAGTCCAGTGCTTTCATGAACATCTGGGTATGAGAAATCTCACGGGTTAAGAGAAAAACAAGAGTGTCTTTGGTACCCTGATCCGGAGCCATCTTAATCAGTTCTTCGTAAGTCTGACGCGCCCCAGCTTCTGCACCAATATCAGCCCGCAAGTCTCGTACAATGTCGCCACCTTCACGGATGTAATTAGCAGTCCAAGCATTTCCCTGAGAATCTAGGAAGTGCGGTCCTACACCCCGAAGAGCAAACAATGTGCTTCTGTAAGCCTCCGTTTGATCGGTATCTTTGGTGTGGTTTTCAATCAGTCGGCCAACTACTTCTAAATGACTAAATTCTTCAATAGCAATATCTTGCAACATATCCCGGATACCAGGATTTTCGCAATGAAATGACTGCACCCAATACTGTAAAGCTGCTGTAAGTTCGCCTGTCGCTCCACCAAACTGCTCTAGCAACAGTTGTGCAAAACGGGGATTTGGCTCATCAACCTTGACCGGATGCATGATTAGTTTTTTGTGAAAAAACACGAGTAACTCCCTCCTTAAATTTCGCCGATCTAAATGTTTCTAATTCTTGAAAAGATTTATTGAAGCAAAGTTGTTAGCATTCACAAATTTACATAGTCACCAGCTTAGATCGGACGACTAGCCCAAACCTGTCTCATCAGACAGAGTTGATTATCTGAAGCCTATGACTAAAGGGTGATATTGCCAGCAACTAGACA
>DATNPT010000256.1:0-24382 GCA_036703075.1 Chroococcales cyanobacterium | reverse complement strand
CTTTAACCTCAGGAGCACAAACCTCACCATTTTCCTTAATCATTAATGTTACAGGAAAACCTTGCTCAAAATCACCTCGTTCGATTCTAAAGATGACTCGCTTGCTCATATTAAAATTCCTTTAATTAACGCGAGTTTTATTAATAGGAGAATACGGGATGAGATAAATAATATAGCTTAGGGAAATGCCACTAATGTAACTGTCACACGTAAATATCTGTTCAATAATATAAAACCAATTAACCCTCTATGCAAAGCTTGATAGAAGGTCTATGGCTAGAAGTTTAAATTGAGCTATTGCTCAACTTAAATTGGTAAGTGAATTGGCTTTTTTATCTACGATTGACTCTCATTTATTGGTTCTTAAACTACAAACTGTTCGGTAATACTGATATCTTCTAAAATAAGACGAACACTAAAGCGATCGCCAAAATCAGCACTAAAATACAAAGAAATGTAATCATCTTGTGGTTCGCTTCTCGCTACAGCTTCCAACCCCGGAATGGGAGTACCATTTTCATTTAGTCCAATCAACCGTAAACCTGGTGGTAGTTTAAGCTGTGAAGTGAATCTATACCTTAGGAAATCACACATCGGATAAGCTCGCAACAACACGCCAACTTGACCATCCAGTTTACCTAAAACAGCTACCATTAAAGCGATAGGATGCCCCATTAGCTGGACGCCTAAATCCATTACCCTTCGGATAGCTAAACCGGGATAAGTTGGAGCAATTGTCCATAAATACTCGGCTGCTTTCCAGCGAATGCTTTCATTTGGAGTATTCTGCAACAGATGAACTAAAGCATCTCGCTCTTCCATATCAGGAGGGAAAGCCACCTCACTTTGACTGTTGTACAATTGCCTCACGGCTCGTCTAACCTTTTCTGCTGTTTCTAGTTCAATTCCTCTCACTCGTTTCGCTCGAAATGCTGGTGCCAAAGACTCAGATGTGAATAACTCTTCAAAGGTTTGCCAGCCTAGCTCTACAACACCATCTAGCCATCGACTGAGAGTGTATATTGCAGGTGAAACTGACGGTAAGCGTCGTTCATATAATTTCTGTAACCAATAACTATCGTTTAATAATGCGCCCCACTTCTCAAACGTTATATTCAGGCGTGGGGAATACAACGAAGGCTTGCTCAGTTCCTCTATCAATCCTTCTGCTTCAGTTGCTGATAGCTTTGGTAAAGTCGTTACTTTACCTTTTTCATCAGAACAAAGATTTAACGCAATACCCAGTGTTTCTAAGTTAGAAATAATCCAATCTCGTTCAACGTAATAGAGACGATAGATTGGATCGTAATCTGCTTTAGCTCTCAAACTCTGCCGAGAAATAAATCCCCAACAATGAAGATATTGCTTTTCTAAATCTACCTGTATAGGTAAATAATAATCTGCTGCCCAATTGGGAATATCAACCCATTCTTGAGGAACAGCAAAATCTTCAGTGTCAATGGCATCATTAGGAACCAGTACCAGCCGCTTACTACCAAAATTAATCCCACATCCATTCACAAATTCCCAAACCTTGGGCAAGACTTCCTCGTTAGGAATTATACTAACAGGCGCTTCTAATCCTAATTTCTCCTGCATCCACCTCAAAAAAACATTTAGGCATACGCGATTAAGATAAGCATAATTACATCCCGTTTCATTAGAATAATTTTGAGCGATGGGTTTAGCTTTTTCCAAATCAGCATCAGATAGTTCTAACCAAAGATGCTCGGAATAAATCTGGCTTAGCATTTCGATATTTTCCTTCATTGCTTGACCTCCTGCTTAATGTAAATGAAGTTGCAAAATACTTTCTAGTCGAGTTTCTGTGATAACATAAATTTTCTTTCGAGCTGCACCTTGAGTCTGAAGTTCAAGTTGAATTTCCGCCTGGATTTGCTCAGTTATGCTGCTGTATAACCATTGCCGAGCTAGCTCTAATAGCTCCTTGACTTCTGCCTCTGATTTATGAACTTTTTCGCCAATATCTGATGGCTTCAACTTAACAATGTGAAAAAGCCTTAATATCTCTCGGCTTTGCCTTCCGAAAAATTGAATTGCTCTGGCAAAAAAGCGATCGATTCGATCGCCATAGTATTGACATAACACGGCTTCAATCTCAGTCAAGGCTTGAGAACTTGGTTCAATCTCCAGATTCTTTCTTACCCAATTACAAATCTCTGTCAAAATCTGATTGTTTAACTGCTGAAGAGTGCGACAGATTTTGTATTGCGCCTGATCGCTCAATTCATTACCAATTTGGGCTTGTTTCAGTTCTAAACCATATCTCAGCAAAAGCATTTGCTTTTCTTGAGTTGCTTTCCCCTCTAATAGCTCGGAGATAAACTTCCTTACAGCAACTACTGTTTGATTTATTTCCGCATCGACTATTGGTTTATAAGAGATACTCTCTAATAAAGATATATCTTCAGCCTCTTGTGAATGCAGAGGCCTATCTAGAGAATCAAGGGGTGGCTCCAAAAATTGTCGAATTGCTTTTCCGACATTTTCTAACCATGTTTTGATTTCTTCTCCTGTAATATCTTGCTGCTGAACTTCAGCTAAGGCTAATCCTGTCTGTAATTCGCAATACCGTTGAGCAACTTCCTGAAACTGTTCTGGTTGAAAATTATTGACGCTCAACTTGATGGCATTTCTGACCTCTTGAAAACACTGCCAACCTAACAAATACTGCGATAATTCGGCTTGTCCATAACCACAATGGCGTAAAGCTTCTTTAACTCGCGTTCGGCTGGAGCGTGCCGCTAAACCCAAATTGCTTTGACCCAGTGTACATCGTCCTGTAAGCTCTCGCAATTTGGGAAGTAAAATATACTTAATTTTACTATCCGAAAATCTCTTTAAAGTGGGATACCACTGTTCAAGCGGAGAACGATGGCTGTTGAAATTTTTAAAAAAGTTTATCGGATAAATCGCTACCGCAGAACCCATTAGGACGAGATCTCGAAAGTCGCTATGACACAAACGAGCGAGTTGGCTAGCGACTTTTTCACAGCGTCTTTCTAGAAAAGCAATCCAATGAGTTTGAAGTAGTTCATTCTCTGGATGCTGCTGTAACGTCTCAAATAAATAGCGGGCTATTCTGGCTTCGAGTATTTCTTCATTGAATTGTGCTTCATGTTCGATTTTTTGCCGCAACTCGTTAATGCGATCGCGTAATCGTGGTTCAATCCGCCAGATAATCCGATGTTCTTCTAGCCTGTCGGGTAACGTATAAAAGCATTCCAAGGGCATGGCTGTATCCGGAGCAACTAGATTAGACCTCTTGCTCGCATGCAAGTGTTGTCAGGTATCAGTACTACTTATCTCTCTAAGCTTTGCTACCTATGCAAGAAATTGATCGAACGCTCTAGATTGACCACGAAGGTTTGACTCCTGGTTGTTTGGTTTACTGCTTCATTATTGAGATCGGGTCAAGAATTTATGCAGTTGGATAGGGTCTTTTAGGGAGAATGGCACTGACTTAAGGCGAAAGTTGCTGGTATTAGAAAAAAACCGGACTTGGGGGTTTCCCCCAAACCCCCATTGGGGGACAAGCGTCTCCCCCTCTCCCCCCCGCGCAAGGGTTGATTAATGGTTAAGTCAGTGCCATCCGATTTAACTTATACAGATAGCGGTTCTCAGTTGCATAGACACACGGTAGGGGTAAGGCATGCCTTACCCCTACGGAAAACCTGTGTTCAATTTGGTTGAAAATCGCTATAGTTTGAGCGATCGCTAGTCGCTTGCTAATTCCGCCTACCAGAGACTATGAGCTTAACCCGCAACAGTGGCTAGCGCTGCCTCTGACTGTACTGGGGCTGGTTCCTCTGGAGGCAATCCTAGGATTTCTCGGTACATTTTGATGTACTCAACCGCTGACTTATCCCAGCTGAAGTTTTCCTTCATTCCTCGCTGCTGTAAGGTCTGCCATTGGTCTTTGAAGCGGAAAGCTTCAGCCGTGCGAACCATTGCTGTATAGAAGTCTAAGGGTTCGTAGCGGTCAAAGCAGTAGCCGGTGCCTGTTTGGTTAACAGGGTCGTGATGGGAGACAGTATCAACCAGTCCTCCTGTGCGGCGCACGATGGGGACACAGCCGTAGCGCATGGCGAGCATTTGGCTAATCCCGCAGGGTTCAAATCGGGAAGGCATGAGGAAGGCATCGGAACCGGCATAGATGCGTCGAGCGAGGGCTTCGTTAAACAGGAGTTGGGCAGACATCCGACCCCGATACCGGGATGCCATTTCCCACATTTGGGTTTCGTAGTAGCGATCGCCTGTACCCAGTAGGATAAATTGAGTATCGTTGTAAGACAGGAAGCGATCGAGTACCTGGATGAGCAAGTCGATGCCTTTTTGGTCTACCAACCGCGTCACCATACCCATGAGGAAGGTACCGGAATTAACTTGCAAACCGATTTCTTCTTGTAGGGCAATTTTGTTGGCGCGCCGTTGCTCGATCGTATCAGTGGTGAAGTTTTCAGGGATGTATTTGTCAGTTTCTGGATTGTAACTTTCTGTATCAATTCCATTGACAATACCGACTATCTTCCCGCTGATAAACGACATCAAGCCTTCTAAGGTTTCGCCGTATTCAGCCGTTTGGATTTGCTGGGCGTAGGTTGGAGAGACGACGCTCACCCGGTCAGCGAATTGCACCGCCGCAGCCATGGTGTTATGACCTTGCATGTACCAAGGACACCAAGTGATTTGGTCTAAGCGCCAACGCCAGGGACCTTGGTAAGCGAGGTTGTGAATCGTGAAGACTGTACTGATATCGGGGGACTGGTGCATCCACACGGGAATCATACCCGTATGCCAGTCGTGACAGTGGATAATGTTAGGCTTCCAGTAGTTCCACGCAAACTCAGCGGCTCCGTTGGCAAATAGGGTAAACCGCCAGTCTTCTTCAGCGCCACCGTAGACGCTGCGACCTAAGAAAGCAGGATGCCCAAATAAATATAGGGGAACATCAGTTCCGGGTAGAACCGTCTCATAGACAGCAAAATTTTCAAACATCGCATATCCATGCCAGATGGGTTCTGACGGAATCTGCATCTTGTCAGGTAAAAAGCCGTAATACGGCAAGAAAATCCGCACATCATGCCCCATCCGCCTCAAAATTTTTGGTAAAGCACCAACAACATCCCCCATACCGCCAACTTTGGCAATGGGGGCGGCTTCTGCGGCAACAAATAGAATTCGCATATTTATTTTTTTGGTTTCTTTAGACCTCAGATAGTAATACTACAAAAAACCGGGCAGGTGGTTGAAAGCTAGAGATTCTCTTGTCAGAGAAAAGAAATACGGTCAATTCACAGCAATTTTTCAGTTGATGAAATCCCCCTGCATTAGGGCGCACAGCCGTGCGCCCCTACTAGCCCGATTTAAAAGAAAATTCCTGGAGTTTCGTAATACTGCTGTAGCTCTTACAAGAGAGCGCCTCTTTAGGGGTTTCCTAAAGAGGCGCTTCCTACCAATGGTCTAGCTCTTAGCCCCGTTGGATTTCGGCAAAGATTGCATCTAAGATTTCCTGTGCGCCTTGTTGTCGCAAACGCTCTGCGAGTTCAATGCCTAGATTTTCAGCGTTGCTGGCTTCACCCGTAATCGTATCTTTCACGACTTTCTGGCCATCTACGCTAGCGACGATACCCGTCAAGGTGAGAGTGTCTCCCTCTAGCTTGGTGTTAACGCCGATGGGTACCTGGCAACCTCCTTCTAACCGCCGCAAAAATGACCGTTCGGCATAGCAGCGTTCGGCAGTTGGGACGTGTTCGATCGCTTTGAGCAATTCTAATACTTCGGTATCATCGCCACGGCACTCGATGCCTAAAGCACCTTGTCCGACTGCATGCAGCGAAACCTCCGGCGGTAAGGCTTGATGAATGCGATCGCTCATTCCCAGTCGCTGCAACCCAGCTACCGCTAAAATCAGCGCGTCATATTCACCGGCATCAAGTTTTCCTAGCCGGGTATTCAGGTTACCCCGAACATCTTTAAACGTGAGATGAGGAAAATGGTAGCGCAATTGAGCTAACCGTCGTAGAGAAGATGTCCCGATGACCGTTCCTTCGGGTAAGGTATCGATTTGCTTGTCTTTATGCTTTTCGTGAACCACTAGGGCATCTGCCGGGTCTTCCCGTTCGGTCACACATCCCAAGACCAAACCTTCTGGCAACCGGGTAGGCAAATCCTTGAGCGAATGCACCGCTAGATCGATTTCATTGTTGAGCATGCCCAGTTCCAGTTCCTTGGTGAACAGCCCCTTATCCCCGATCTTCGATAAAGCAACGTCCAGGATTTTGTCGCCGTGGGTGCTCATCGTCTCGACTTCAAAGTGCCGATCGGGAAAATGTTTTTGCAGCTGTTCCTGTACCCAGTAAGTTTGAACCAGAGCGAGCTGACTTTTACGGGAACCAATACGAATGGTACGGGGAGGACTGGTAACGGTGGCCATAGAGCGATCGCTTTACATGATGCAGATAGAGTCACTCGATCTAGCCTACCGCAGTCCGGAACTTCTTTGGCACTCTTGCTGAATCATCATCCCTAAGGAGCCTCCAATAAAGATTCGACCTGATTTAGGCAACAGAGACTAGAACATAGTTAATGTAAAGGGGTGGGTGCATAGGATTTCGGTGCTGACTTGCTTTATTCGGAATGTTTTGCACAAGTCATATCAGCGGCTATTCACCAACCATGTCACCCGTGCGAGTTGGCATCTTACATTCAGTCAGTGGAACGATGGCAATCAGTGAAACTCCGCTAGTGGAGGCCGCACTGATGGCTATTGATGAAATCAACCAAAGCGGAGGAATTCTCGGTCAGTGCATTGAGCCTGTGATTGAAGATGGTGCCTCTGACTCTGCCCTGTTTGCAGCCAAAGCCAGAAAACTCATCCAATGCGATCGCGTAACTACTCTTTTCGGCTGTTGGACTTCCGCCAGTCGCAAAGCTGTTTTACCTGTAGTTGAAGAACTCAATGCTCTACTTTGGTACCCGTTACAGTATGAAGGACTAGAATGTTCCAACAACATCTTTTATACTGGCTCCTGCCCCAATCAACAAGTCGAACCAGCGATCGCTTGGCTATTACAAAACCAAGGAAAACGCTTTTTTCTGCTCGGCAGCGACTACGTTTTTCCCCGTACTGCTAATACGATTATTAAAGCGCAGCTCCACCAACAGGACGGTGAAGTTTTGGGTGAAGAGTACGTCCCTCTTGGTACAACAGAATTTACAGACATTATCGCCAAAATTGAGCAAGCTAGACCCGATGTAGTCTTTAATTCCCTCAACGGCGATAGTAATCTGGCATTTTATCAGCAGTACTACGAGTCAGGAATCACAGCGTCGGACATTCCCATTTTGGCTGTGAGCATTGCCGAGGCGGAACTCCAACAGATTGGCAAAGCCGCAACAGGTCATTATTCCTGTTGGAGCTATTTCCAGAGCCTAGACACCCCCTGTAACCGTAAATTCGTCCAAAATTTTCAAGCCCGGTACGGAGCCGAACGAGTTACGTCAGACCCGATTGAAGCGGCCTACACGCAAGTTTATCTCTGGAAGCAAGCTGTAGAACTTGCCGCCTCGTTTGAGGTGGAGCGAGTGCGAGTTGCAGCGACAGGGCAAAGCTTTGAAGCTCCTGGAGGCTTTGTTCGCATCGAGTCTAACCATCATGTCTGGAAAACTTGCCGGATTGGGCGAGTTTTGCCCACAGGACAATTTGAGATTCTCTGGAGCAGTGAAAAGCCAATTCGACCCTTGCCATGGTTAGGGGTTGAACAGGCAAATGTTAGCAATTCAAACGTGATTATTGCCCTACTCGCTGAAGCCAGTCAAGGCATTCACAAAGCGTGCCAATCCGAGCGAAAATCCCGCGAATTAGAAGCAACCAAGGCTGATTTGCAGAAGGAAATTGCTAAGCGCCAACGAGTAGAAGCTGTGTTGAGCGACTCAGGCGCAGAACTGCAAGCGTTGTTTGCCGCGATTACTGATATTGTCGTCGTTCTCGACGCACAAGGGCGCTATCTCAAAATCGCCCCCACCAATCTCGCTCTCTTATACCAACCTGCTGACGAACTCATTGGCAAGACGTTACACGATGTTTTCCCGCCCACACAAGCCAGCCGCCTGATTGAGGCGATAGAAAAAGCTTTACAAACTCACGAGACGGTAGATGTTGAGTACAGCTTAATGGTGGAGGAGAAAGAGGTTTGGTTCGCTGCCAATGTTTCACCCCTGTGTGAGGATTCAGTGATTTGGGTTTCGCGGGATATCACCGAGCGCAAGCACGCAGAGGAGATACTTCGCCAGCAAAAAGAGCTGCTGCAAACCATCTTCGACCACATTCCCGTCATGGTAACGCTCTATGATGCCAAAGGTCAGATTCAGTTGGTCAACCGGGAGTTAGAGCGCGTCCTCGGTTGGTCTTTAGCCGAGCTAGCAGGCTGCGACGTATCAGCCAAATGCTATCGAGATCGAGAGTGCTGTCAGCAAGTATGGCAGTTGATGCTAGAACCGACGGGGAAGTGGCAGGACTTCAAAACTAAGACTCGCTCCGGCCGAGTCGTCGATATTTCTTGGGCGAATATTCGGCTGTCTGACGGTACGAGGATTGGTATTGGGCAGGATATCACGGAGCGCAAGCAGGCAGAGGAGGCGTTGCGCTCTAGCGAGGAACGCTATCGTTCTGTGATTGCTGCACTGGCAGAGGGCATTGTGCTAGAGCAGGCTGATGGCAAAATTACGGCTTGGAATGATGCAGCTCAGAGGATTTTAGGACTGTCTGAGGAGCAGATGAAGAAGTTGTCCTCGATCGCTCCCATCTGGCAAGCTATCCACGAAGATGGTTCTCCGTTTCCTGGGGAACTCTACCCAGCCATGGTGACGTTGAATACGGGTGAACCTCAATCTAATGTAGTGATGGGCGTTCGCAAACCGGATGGGAAACTGACCTGGATTTCCGTGAATTCCCAACCGCTGTTTCACCCTGGAGAAACTAAACCTTACGCTGTCGTTACCTCATTTTCCGATATCACCGAACGCAAGCAGGTAGAAGAGGAACTGCGGAAAACGGAGGAGCGATATCGCAGTATCTTTGAAAACAGTGATGAGGGTCTGTTCCAAACGACACCAGATGGACTTTACATTAGTGCCAATCCAGCGCTGGCCAGAATTTTCGGCTACAGCTCTCCTGAAGAATTAATTGCGAATTTAACAGATGTGGATCGCCAACTTTACGTCTATTCCGAACAACGGGCAGAGTTTTTAACCCGGATGGCAGCAGACGATATGGTATCCAATTTTGAGTACCAAGTCTATCGCAAAGATGGGAGCATCATTTGGATTTTAGAGAATGCCCATGTTGTTCGCGATGCCAAGGGTGAAATTCTTTACTTTGAAGGCAGTATTGTCGATATTACACAGCGAAAAATCTGGGAAGAAGCCCTGCGCTATCAACAAGAATGTACGGAAGATTTGCTGCTGAATATTTTGCCTGGACCGATCGCCCAACGCTTAAAACGAGCAGAGAATACGATCGCAGATAGTTTTGCCGATGTCACCGTTCTGTTTGCCGATCTGGTTAACTTTACAGAAATTGCCGCTCAAATTCCTCCGAGAACATTGGTAGATTTACTCAACAGAATCTTTTCAAAATTCGATTATTTGTCTGATAAGCACGGTTTAGAGAAAATCAAAACAATTGGAGATGCCTACATGGTTGTGGGAGGACTACCAACGCCTCGACCCGATCATGCTGAAGCGATCGCAGAAATGGCATTAGACATGCAACGGGAAATCGCTCACTTCAAACGAGAAAAAGGCGAATCCTTCTGCCTACGTATTGGCATTCACACCGGGCCAGTAGTAGCAGGCGTAATTGGCATGAAAAAGTTTACCTATGACCTCTGGGGCGATACTGTGAATGTGGCCAGTCGAATGGAATCTCAGGGAGTTCCAGGCGGGATTCAAGTCACAGCTACGACTTACGAGCGTTTGAAAGACAAGTACTTTTTAGAGCGACGCGGTACTACATTTGTCAAGGGGAAGGGACAAATGGTTACGTATTGGCTGACGGGAAGAAAAACGGCTGAGTGATCGAAAAGCAGGATTATCGGCTAGTGCAAGAGGGGAGAAGGCAGAAGGCAGAGGGAATATTGCTTGTACAGCAACCTTTGTCATGTTTTTCAACTGGATAGTTATTTCCGCCACACTGCACTAACTTGATACATTAAAGGCAAAAACCCAAAGAGGGTACTGCTGTCATGTCACTAACACGTTCCGACCTTGAAGAAAGACGCTTGCAGCAGCTCATCTTACAGTCTGGACGTAAGGTGAATGTCCTAACTGAAGACCAGTTGCAAGAGTCGATACGCGAAACTCTCAAGCAACAAAAGCTGGACTCCGATGTCTGGATTTTCGCCTACGGTTCCCTAGTCTGGAACCCTATCTTCAAGTTTGTAGAACAGCGCGTCGGAACGATTTACGGTTGGCATCGCCGTTTTTGCCTATGGGTACCGCAGGGTCGTGGTACTCCAGATAACCCAGGGTTGGTACTTGGTCTGGATCGCGGAGGGAGTTGTCGCGGTATCGCCTACCGGATAGCTGCTACTGATGTACCGTCTGAACTGCTGCTGCTTTGGCGACGGGAAATGGTTGTAGGTTGTTACATTCCCCGTTGGGTAAGAGTGTTTGACGGCACGCAAAACCTAGAAGCGATCGCTTTTGTCATCAACCGCCGCCATCGGGCTTACGCTGGCAATATTTCCCTGGAAACCACCGTGAGTAGCATTGCTACAGCTAGGGGAGAACTGGGTTCTTGTAGGGATTACCTCATGCAAACTGTCAACGGATTGATGAGTGTTGGAATTGAGGACAAACCATTGCTTCGCCTGCGCGATCGCGTGGTGGCACGACAGGATTAGGCTCTGCGGTTGCATGCCTTGCGCCCCTACAGGAGGAAAATTGATATAAATCGAATGCTACTGAAATATTTCTTCACCATCCTTGAAGCGTAACCAAATCGATACACAATTGATTCACCGCCTCCTTATCTACACCCCTGGGTAGCGTCGAGGTTGCATAAGCAGCATCAAGATTGTTATACAAGTCGTTGGCGATATTCATCACTGTCTCATAACTATAGTCTCCATTTTTGATCGCTAATAACTCCGCTGCATCTCCAGTTTCTCGGCGATCGACTATCACTGTTTTATTCTCTAAAATTTCAACTCCCGTCTTCAATAGTCGAATCGCTTGCATGGCAAACTTACAATCGTACCCAACTTTAGCTTCCATCTCAGCTCGGCGGGGGTTACGATGTTTCTTCCACTGTTGATAATTTTGATATTCTCTCAGCGCATTCTGATACTGTTGGCTCTTTTGCAACAGTTTGATAAAATCCTTGGAGCTATTAGTCAAATTTAGAGTATAGTCAAGTGTTTCCTCCGGCAAAGCATGTTGTTTTAAAACTCCCTTGAAGTCAACCTCAGCAGTCAGTAAGTTGTAAAGAGATTCAGACTCTGATAGGTACTCGATTCGCTCGCGGATTAACAGGTAGAGATATTCCAAGAATGAATTAATCTCACTCACGGTTAATAGCTGGTTTGGCTCTAAGCTAAAATCTTGAGGCTGAGGCTTTTCTTGAGGTGGATCGAGTAACCAACGACGGTGAGATTCTAGTTTCCTGAGTTGAGCATAGCCATATCCAGAATAAGTGTGCTTCACCTTCTTGGAAAGAAACATCTCTTTATGCTCTTGCAAAACCTTACCCACTTCCGTGAGATGTACGTAGTCTTTGAACCAAAGAAGCTCCAGAATATTTGGATTATTGTCAGCCGAGAGTTTTAAAAACTTCTTCAATTCATAGAGACAAGTATCTTGGGCGAGGTAAGAAAACTTTTTCGAGTTCTCTTGCCAACCGCTATCTCTTTGCTCGATTTGGTCAAATCCTAAGTAATAGGGTTTCGTGGCAATAAAGACTCCACGATAGTCGTAATCAGAGGATTCTGTTGCTAATCCGTAGCCTCTAGAACCTGTCAAGGCAATTAGAATAGCCCTGTTTTCAATCTCTTCGTAATTCATTTGGTTATAGTTAGCCATGCAGAAGCCTCACAGGAGGATTAAAACTAGAAGTTCTACAGCCTCCTGCAAGAAGTTGTATTATTATTGTAGTATAGAAAGTAATGGCGTACTGCATTAGTTGTGAGTGTTGAATTAAAGAATCTTATGATTCAACACTCAACACTCATAACTCCGCAAAGCGGTAAACTCATCCAATCGCTATATCGGTTGATTGGAGTAACTTCTGTAACCGTTCAATCAGGGCTAACGTAGTTTGATAAGCTGATTGATTTCCCTGTGCGTTAAAGCGCTGCGATGCTGTCTTTAGGTCAGCGAGTGCGGCTTGTTGAAGCCCTAATTCGTGTCGAATTAAACCCCGATTAACGTATGCTTCAGCGCGGTTGGGGTCAAGTTGTAATGCTAACGTAAAATCCCTCACTGCGCCTAATAAATCTCCATTTCGATGACAGGCACAGGCGCGGTTATAGAAGGCGCGATGATTATTGGTATCTAGATAGATAGCAGCCGAAAAATCTGCGATCGCATCTTCCATCTCCTCCAACATCAGTTCAGCTAACCCTCGGTCGTTATAGATATCTGCAAGGAGAGGGTCAAACGGCTGAAGGCTCTGTTCTAAACCTTGATTATAATCTGCGATCGCGCCTTCATAGTCTTTTAGCTCGAAACGCGCTAATCCCCGATTGTAGTAAGCGCGTAAATCACTCGATTGTCGCTCAATAATCTGGTTATACTCCGAAATTGCGGCTGGATAATTCCCCTGCCGATAGTACGCTAATCCTCGATTCAAATAAGCTTCCGTATTCTCAGGATTGAGTTGCAATGCCGCCGTACAATCTTCTATAGATTTTGCAGGCTCGTTGAGCTGAAGGTAAACTAAACATCGATTACTATAAGCTGCTGCCAAATTAGCATCTTGCTCAATAGCTTGTGTAAAATACTTCAGCGCTTTACGATAGCGATCGCTTTTAAGTTCATCTACTCCTAAATCAAAGGACTGGATCGCGCTCAATGGTACAACGTTATAGGCTACCGCTTTTGCTTGCTCTGTTATCGGTAAAAAAACAATAGCGATCGCAATACTAAAGTTCAACAAGAATCGATAAAACCAACTCATAACACTCAGCATCTCAATGAGTTGTCAAATCCTCTGTGTGTACTCTGCATCCCCTGTGGTTTATTCATTGATGAGAGTTTGTAATAAACCGCAGAGGAGCAAGTAAATTAAAGATAGTTAGGAGGAGAAAAATATCTAAAATGATTTAGGCTTTCTCTAGCTCCTACTAAACCCTTCTCACCAACCTTTCTCTGATTGCTCTAAAACATAGCTAGCGACATCTTCGATTTGCTTATCATTCAAGCGTCCCTTGAAAGCAGGCATGGCATTTTTACCATTAGTTACCTGAGTAGTGATGGCATCCAACGAATTCATTCCATACTTAGTTAAAGCTTCTTTGTTGAGAGTTTTATCTGCCATGACAACGTTACGACCACCAGCATGGCAGGCAGCACAGTTGGCGCTAAAGACTTTAGCACCGCTTGCCGTATCTGCGGCGAGAGCAGGATGACTGAACGCCAACGTTAACAACGCGATCGCAATTCCTAGGACTGATAAAATTTTCTTCAACTCTAGTTCTCCTCTTTTTTCAAAAGATAGCACTATAAAATTAGCTAATGAATTAAGTTGCTATCTCTATTTTTTTATTTGTTAGTCGCTAAATAGAATTAGAAAATCCTCTTAAGATAGTTTTTCTTTAATTCAAGAACTGGCTAACAACTAACAAATTACCCCTCTTATTTTGAATGAAGCGGTAAGAGAGCGTCAAAAGACAAGCTGTCAAACTTGAACTCCTAATGATGGCTTAGCCTGGAAAAAAGTCTGAGTATCAATAGGGCTAGGGCTTTTCCAATCTGAGTCGAATCCCTATAGTGGTGGATGACGAAGTGATAGGCAAGAGTGTCTTGCCTTGAGACCCGCAAGCTAGACTTACCCATCTGCCGGGAGTTGAACACATAGCAAAATTCCCCAGCCTTTAATCCTTCATACAAATATCGGTCAGCCTGTCGCACCACATAACTGGGAGCTTCAATAGGGAAACTTCCCCCAACTTGATACTCCTAGGCTGGACTTTGTCCTGTGTTTATCGACACATCTCAATGTTGCACAAACGCATTATCCCTTGCGGTCGCTCGGGATGCGACTAATTCAACTCCAAGGACTGCATGTGGCAACAACATTAGCTCTGCAAGCTGAACCGATTGAGCAAGTCATTCTCACTGAAGCCCAAAAAGACTCATTCTTCAAACAGTTTTTAGTTCAACAAGGTCAGCAGATGATTAATGAGATGCCAGAGAACGCGATCGCATAACTGAGTTAATCTCAGAAGATAATTTTACCCCCTCTCATCACTCTGGAAAGAGTAAACCCGGAAATCATCAAATAGGGTTCATCTCAAACTCTAACTGATGGCTTTTAAGAAAATCATGGGTGAAATGATCGACGATATTGGTATCGCTCAATTCTAAGTTGTAGAAATCTACAAATTCATGATCGAAATACGGCCCAGCATGCCAAGTTCCCATTTCTAACTTAATGAAGCAATTTCCTGGAATACGGAACGCTACCAATCGGTCTAAGGCGGGTTGGTTTGAGTCGCGATTAGGAGGGGCAACGGCAATGAACCAATCTTTCCCTTCCAGGGAACCTAAACATTGAGTGCATTGCGCGTGACGAGTAATTTTGTGAAATGTGCGTCCCCTGTGGTTGAGTCGCATGATATAAAACCGGGGAGTACCATTTTTAAGATTTAACTGAGCATCCTCAACATCAAACGCTTTCCCGTCTTGACTGGCAAAAATTACCTGACCATAAGGTCGAAAGTTCTCTGGTGTTACCCATTGTGCCTGTAATGGGTGAACTGTCTTTGATACACTCATTGATTCCCCCGTACTTCCGTACACGTTTCGCACACCATTACAATTAAACTGACTGCATATTGACCAATTTTTCCCGATCGCGCAATACAATAATGGTTAATTCTGTTGTACCTGGATGGAATCTTTAAAGCTATCTTGATAAAGTGCCAGGAAAAACTCTATTTCTGTTCTAGATAAATAGCGTAGTTGCGGAGACAGAGTCGGTGCGAGAAGAGCATAGTTGACTACCGCTTCATTCAGTAAACCACGCAGTTCTTCTGGTCTAGCGTTCTTATAGTGTTGCTTCATTACAGCTAGTGCCTGGGATACGTTCAAGGTAAAATTTTCTTTAGCTAGTGCGGCTAAAGTCTCGAAATCAACTGTCTCGAAATCAACTGTCATTCTTAAATCCGATGTGAGTAGAGAGCGATGTCTGGTTGACAAGGGTTTTGCTCTCGAGAAAAAAATTCTGAAATTCAAACTTACTAGGTTCTCTTGTTCGCCTGCATCTGCAAAATGGCCGAAAAATTGCTGAAATCGAAAAATTGCTGAAGCTTAAGATTGATTGAATAACTATCTTAGAGCGGCCAAATGACTGAGCTGTCTAAGCCGAATGGCTGGAAGTTGAGGCACTTTTTTGAAAACCTAGAATAAAAGGCTAGGAATTATACCCTTAACAATTTTGATAAACGTAAAATATGGGAAAAATTAACAATTAGAGTCAATCACCCTAATACCAACAAGAGGATTAGGTGACACTCATACGCTATCGGGTAAGCATGAAAGGAATGGCAATTTAGCTGAGTGCCTGAGCGATCGCAGTTTGCTTTGACCTCACTAACAACGCCGCCTCAATATCTGCTCGCACGTCGGAACTGCAACGGCACCCACTAGTGAGACAATCCACTAACAACTGATTGGCTTGGTAGTATTGCTTGATTCCCTCTAGTTGTGCAGGAGTTAACTGCCAATCGTGACCGATCTGGCGATACTCGATTAGCATAGAGCGAAATTGTGATTCCCAGACTTGACCGTTAGTCTGCCACCATTGGAGCGAGTACTCTCGACCGTTGGCGAGATCGGGCAGTTGCGCTTTGAGTTGTTGGAACGATGCGACTAAAGGCGATCGCTTTTTTTGCTCCCCCAACTCTGACTCTCGTTGCAACAATCCTTCCAGGTTCAATGCAAAACTCAAGGCTAAAATTTGTTTGATATCAGGATTTTGCGTCAGACTTTGCGCGAGTGAGAAAGCACGCGCTAACTCCAGATCCAACGCTAACTCCGGTGTCAAATCGCGGGCGAGGTTGCGATCGAGTGCTACCGCCAAGCCCAAATCGCGATCGAGAAACAAAGTGAAGTAGAAGGCGCGTACAGCGGCTGGTTCATAGTCAGTTGCCAAGGAGCAGCATTTTTGGTTGATGCCATCCAGAAACTCTTGCAATTTGCGCTCGGCGGCGACAAGAGCATCGATTTGCTGTTTCATCAACTGGAGCAACGGTTCTGCATTCCTCAACAACCCAACGGTAAGTAAGAAAACTTCCCGCCACTGCGGTTGAGTGACATGAGTGCTCAACTGTTGCAACGCCTGTAGCAAAGTTGATTCATCCGGACTAGCCACAATTTGTCTAGCCGTAAAATACTCTTGAAACGTCAGATGAGAGAACGAGTAAACGCCTCGTGCTCGTTCTACTAATAACCCATGTTGTGCCTCGATCGCTTTGAGTACTGCCTCACTATCAAGCCGCAGCGTTTCTGGATCGGAACTCGCTCCGGGTAAAGTGGTGAGATAATCAGCGACGAGTTGCTCGATTTCGCTTTGTTCAAAGAAGTAATTGCCCTGTTCAAATGTCGTAGCCGCAATATGACTGAGGAGTTTGATTTTGCACGGTAACGACAAACGGCGATACACTTCATCCCGTTGAATTAAGCGAGCTTCGTCCCAACGTACTAGCAGAATATCTAATCCAGCCTCATACAGCTTAGAACGTTTTTTAGGGAAATCTGCTTTGGCTTGAAACACGCTGACCATCAGAGTTAGCAGAATCGGTGTTCTTGCGAGTTCTCGAATGGGTTGGTTTTCCGGCAATTTCAGCTTATCGATAAACTGAGTAGCCAGATTGATGCCGTCCTCCTCGTTGTGTTTAGCCGCCACAAACCACTTTTTTGCAAAGGCTTCGATTTGCTCTTGATTAAAGTCGGCAATTTCCACCTCGGTAAATCCAGGAAATCGGTACGGCTGAGCTGCAAATCGACAGGTGATAATAAACTGATTTTGGTAATAGGTTTCAGTAAATTTCGCAATCTGTTTGAGGAGCGTATTGGTATACTCGGAGCGCACTTCGTCCAACCCATCGAGCAGGATTAGTACCTTGCCGTGTTTGAGCAGAGTTTCCACTTGCCGTACCGAGATCCCAAAATCGCCGAATTTCCAGTTGATGTAATTTGATAGATCTAAATCATCGCCAATCGTGGCGCTGTTGGCTGACGTTTCCTCGGCTAAGTTTCTCAGTTGGATAAAAATAGGTAGTCTGGCCAACGGTAGCTCGCCCCGAACGCACTGGAGTGCTACTTTTTGTAAAAACGTGGTTTTACCCGCTCCAGGTTTACCCAGAACCATCAGTTTGGGATGAGTTGCGATCGCATCTAGTGCCGAAACTGTCGTCTGACGGGTTGGGAGAGAATTCAGGCGATCGAAGGATTTCACTGTATTGGATTGTAAGTCCGATACATCTAGCCATTGTTGGCGGCTGAGTTGTTCGAGAATTTGGACGCTGATATAAATGTCATCTAAAGCAACAGGCTGAGCCGTGTCGAGTAAGCGTAGAGTCCCGCATTGGGCCAGGATTGAAGCGGCAAGGTGCGATCGCATCTGTTCTACCAGCCTCTCCACATCAGACGTGGTGGTTTGCGTCTCTACTCCAGAGACTTTCGTCTTCGTTAGGGAGACTAAGTCTGAGTTTAGGCCAGCAATCTCTTGCCAATCCAAATCCAGACTCAAACAGATATCAATAAAGATATGACGCTCAACTGGCTGACCCTTAAAAAACTTCCAAACCGACTGGCGCGTTTCCAATCCCACCTCACCAGCCAGGTACTCTTGCGTCCATCCTTTACGCTCGAAGGCTTTTTTCGCCTGCTCAATTCCTAGAGTAGATGCTTTGAGCGATCGCTTTACCATTGTTCAAAATCAGTTTGCAGGGTTTATGTATTATTGGAGGATTTATTGTTACATCTTTAGATTAACTCTATTGTTAACTATATCTAACGATGTCTTTCCCTTATCCACAAGAAAAAATATGTTCATTTATACTTAATTTACCTTAGAAAAACCAAGCATGGAGCAGATTTATCGTCGATGAAAACCAGTTTTTTGTATCTTCATGCCTCTCGCTACCTGTTGCTCATCCGTGTCGCAATTTGCTTAAAAGTTTCTTGTTTCGGAAAACAGATTTCCAATTTTGGAAAGCTTTTTGCCAGATTACTATTTTTTCGTTAATCTGGTTTAGGAGTTAGTTCCTTTCACCAGGAATTCAGATTTTTTCTTTCGTCTAAACAAGTCAAAGTATCAACTATAAATTGCCCGAATAAATATTAATCTTAACATTCCTACCTCGGTTGATAAGGTTGCAATTCTAAATTTTTACTTCATGGTATTGATTTTTTTGTGCAAGAGCGATAAATTATCGGGTTTACTAGAGCAACAAAACACTTGCTTTTCACTAAAGATTAGAAATCGCAGAAATTTTTGGGTGAACCTCATCCGTTAATTCCTGAATGCTGACGCTCACGGCATTCCCTACCGCTCCTACACTTTCCCTATCTTTCGCTTTTTGTCAAGCACGTCTACTGAAGCGACGCTCTAGCTCCTGCAAGAATGACCCCTACAACTTAATCGACCATGTGGGACATCGTTTTTCAGCTTGTCAGCGCGGCATCTATCGGTTTAATCGTTGGTTATTTTGGGGGGAAGGCAAAAAAAGCCTCCTGTCAAGCTCGCCATTGCCTCCACTTGGATAGTCTTAAGGAGTCCCAACGAGCTGAGGAATCCCTGCGAGAGAGCCAGCGCACGCTAGCTACTCTGATGAGCAATTTACCGGGTATAGTCTACCGATGTCAGAATGACCCGGACTGGACTATAGAATTTGTCAGTGAGGGTTGCTATCAGCTAACGGGTTACTCTCCTGTAGAGCTGATCGAGAATCGGAACATTTCCTATGGGCAACTGATTCATTCGGATGACCGCGAGAAAGTATGGCACGACATCCAAGTTGCATTGCAGGAACATCGACCGTTTCAGCTTACCTACCGCATTATTACCGCAACCGCAGAAGAAAAGTGGGTTTGGGAACAGGGCTGTGGGATTTTCTCTCCTGAAGGGGACGTGCTAGCGCTCGAAGGGTTTATCACAGACATCACGCAACGCAAGCAATCGCAAAAATCGCTACAGGAGAGCGAAGAACGGTGCCGCCGCCTAGCTGAGGCTACCTTTGAAGGCATTGTCATTCATGACAAGGGCATTATTCTCGATGTAAACCAAGCGCTCGCTCGGATGTTGGGTTATGAGACGAGCGAGTTGCTCGGCATGAATGCCTTTGAACTTTTAGCACCCGAATCACGGGATTTGGCGTTGCTGTATATTGAGTCTGGCCATTTGGAGCCTTACGAAGTCATTGCTTTGAGAAAAGATGGCTTTCAATTTCCTGTGGAAATGCAAGCCAGAATCATTCCTTACCAAGATCGTCCTGTACGAGTAGTAGCCGTTCGGGACATCAGCACGCGCAAGCAAACTGATGAAGAACTGCGGCAAGCCAGAGATCAACTGCGAGCCGTTTTGGATGCGGTGCCTGGAAGTATTAGCTGGGTTAGTTCCGATTTGAGATATCTGGGCGTCAATCGCTATTTAGCGAAAAGCTTCAATCAACCGCCAGAATTCTTTGAGGGTAAACCACTTGGCTTTCTTCAACCCGGTTCCCAAGTCAGTGAGTTTTTACGCGAGTTTTTTGCTAGTCCAGAGTCAGAAGCTTCGCTGGAGTTGGATTGGGAAGTTGATGGCGCTCCCTCACACTATTTAATTGTTGCCCAGAAGTATCTGCAAGGTAAAGCCGCTGTCTGTGCTGGATTTGATATCACTAGACGCAAACAAGCCGAACAAGAATTGCGCTACAGTGAGGCCTGTATTCGAGCGTTATACGAGGTAACAGCGGCTCAAGACTTGAGTTTTGACCAACGCCTCCAGAGGCTGTTAGAGCTGGGGTGTCAATGGTTTGACCTGGATACTGGACTGTTGGGACGGATTCAAGGAAATCGTTATGATGCGATCGCGGCTTTTGTGGCAGATCCACTGGTGAGTGGAACTCGCTCAAGCAGTAGACATGGCGACAACAGCACGGCCGTCGATTCTGAATTTGGCTACCTGAGTGCTGAACTCGCTCCAAGCGGACAAGGAACCAGTTCTGAGCAGGATCGTGCGGCAGCGTTGCCAACGATCCCACTACCAAAAAGTGCTGTTTTTAAGTGGGAACCTAAGCATTGCCCTCAGAGTTGGCAAACTCCAAAGCTGGTTAGCCTAGAATCCGCTTTGGCGTCTCAGTTATACAGTTATTGTGTCCGCTCCCCTGCCCAAATGGACACCTATTTTCGCACGCCAGTGACAGTCGCCGGTAAGGTTTACGGTACCCTCAGCTTTTGGAGCGATCGCAAGTGCAACCGAAAATTCAAAGCGGTGGAAAAGGAACTGCTGAAGTTGATGGCGCAGTGGATTGGGGGCGAGATCGAACGGCAGCAAGCAGCCGATGCCTTACAGCAACAATTCCATCGAGCGTTGCTACTCAAACAAATTACCCAGGAGATACGCCAAAGCTTAGACACCCAACAAATTTTAAAGACTACAGCCAAGCAGGTAGGGCGAGCATTTGGCGTCAATCGATGTTTACTGTTTAAATATGAAGCAACGCGACCTTCTCGGTTATGCTGTGTAGCCGAGTATTTGGCAGGCGAGCATGCATCGCTCCTGGATTTACTGGAGCTTCCCGTGACAGGGAACCCTTACCTAGAGCAAATTCTGGCTCAAGACCGGGCGATACCCATCACGAATATCGATACTTATCACTTATTGCAACCCGTTGTTCGCCTCTTTCAACGTTTGGGTGTGAAATCGTTGTTAACCGTTCGCACGTCCTATCGCGGTCAACCCAACGGCGTGATTAATATCCACCACTGTGACGCGATCCGCAACTGGCCAGAGGATGAAATCGAGCTGCTTGAAGCTGTAGCCGACCAAGTCGGAATTGCCTTAGCCCAAGCTCGCCTCTTAGAGCAAGAAAAGCAGCAGCGCCAGCAGTTGGCCGAACAAAATGTTGCTCTAGAGCAAGCCAAACAGGTGGCGGAAGTAGCTAACCAGGCCAAAAGCGATTTTCTGGCCATGATGAGTCATGAAATTCGCACGCCAATGAACGGCATCATTGGCATGAATAATTTACTGTTCAAAACTCTACTAACTCCCGAACAGCAAAACTATGCCCGAACGATCCGCAGTAGCAGCGAAACCTTACTTACGATCATCAACGATATCTTGGACTTATCTAAAATCGAGTCAGGCAAGCTGGAGTGGGAAGAGCAGCCGTTCGATCTGCAAGCTTGCGTGGAGGGAGCTGTTGCTCTGCTGATGCCCAAAGCCACGGATAAAGGCTTAAAGTTGAGTTACCATATTTCGCCACAAACCCCGCCCACGATTGTCGGAGATGTCACTCGGTTGCGCCAAATCCTGCTCAATCTCCTGAGTAATGCAGTTAAGTTTACTGAGACGGGAGAAGTGACGATATCGGTGAGTGCCTATCAATTGGGCAGCTCGGCTTCCCAAAAAACGATTAGGGCTGATGGAGAAGAGGATGTGGGGGTGTGGTCAAAACCAGATGGGGGAGATGGTGAAGTATTTTCTTCACCAGGTTCTACTCAATTTCCCAGGCTTTATGAGCTTCAGTTTGCAGTCAAAGATACGGGCATTGGAATTCCTCCCCAGCAAATGGATCGCTTGTTTAAGCCATTTAGCCAAATCGATGCCTCAATGAGTCGGCGCTATGGCGGGACGGGTTTGGGTTTGGCGATTAGCCAACGGCTGTGCGAACTGATGGGGGGTTCGATGTGGGTAGAGAGCCGAGGCGCACGCGCTGGACATCGTCCTCTCAACTGGGGATTAGAGACTGAGAAAGACGTGGAGGTGCAGGAACAGGAGGAGACGGGAACAGAGACTATAGAGATACACAGTTGCAAAGACGCTCCTAAGTCCTCCGCCAATCTCTATGCATCTTCTTCTCCCCAAGGTGGCTCTACGTTCTATTTCACGCTCGTTGCCCCTGGCTACTCCGTTGTAGGGATAGCGAGTGAAAAAAGCGATCGCTCCCATCACGAGCTCACTCTAGAAAAACCTCAACTCGCTCAACCCAATCGATTGCGAATTCTTTTAGCAGAGGACAATCTCGTGAACCAGCAAGTCGCTCTGTTGACGTTGAAGCAGTTGGGATATCGAGCCGACGTAGTCAGCAACGGTCGAGAAGCCCTCGAAGCCTTGCGCCGTCAACCCTATGACGTAGTGCTGATGGATGTGGAGATGCCCCAAATGGACGGATTGACAGCAACCCGTCTGATCTGTAAACAATGGTCTACTCACTTCAAGGTTGAGGAGGGTGATAAAGAATCCCCCGTCCCTAAAACAACGACCTTAACCCAAAATCTAAAATCCAAAATCCAAAATCCAAAATTTCAACGTCCTCGGATTATTGCCATGACAGCCTATGCTATGGCTAGCGATCGCCAAAAATGCATAGAAGCAGGCATGGATGATTACATCAGTAAACCCATCCAAGAGCAGGAACTGATTCGCGTCTTGCAACAGTGCCAACTAGGAGTTGTTGAGCCAAGAAAACAACCCTTACAGGAGCGCACGGTAGACACTCAAAATCTTGAGTTCCAATCTGTTCTCGATCGGGGAGTACTGCAATCTTTGCACCAGATGGCTGGTGCTAAAGCCCCCACAATCTTGCGTCGAATCATTAATAACTACCTAGAGGATGCTCCTCAACTGCTGCAAGGCATTCGCAATGCTGTGGCAGCTAGGGATGCCCAGGCACTGCGGCAGTCTGCTCACACTCTTCGCTCCAGCAGTGCCAATCTCGGTGCAATGACTCTCTCCAATCTTTGCAAAGAGTTAGAAATGATGGGAAGCGCTGGCACCCTGACTGATTCACCTATCTACATGACCCAGGTAGAGGCAGAGTATGAGAAAGTAAAACAAGCTTTGCTAATGGAAGACGAACAGCTTTCCTAAATGAACTCTCCATCTCAAGCCGATTCTCCCCTAGTTCTGGTCGTTGATGACGATCGCTCTCTCAGAGCGCTGCTTTGCTTTGCGATGGAAGAAGAAGGATACCAAGTGGTAGAAGCAAACAATGGAGAGAACTGCTTGGCTGAATTTATGCGGCTACAGCCCGATCTCGTGCTACTGGACGCCGTAATGCCTGTAATGGATGGCTTTACGTGCTGTAGTCAGTTACGAACTCTTCCCATCGCCGAACACACGCCAGTATTGATGATTACAGTACTTGACGATCGCGAATCTGTCGATCGGGCATTTACTGTTGGGGCTACAGATTATGTCACTAAACCAATTCATTGGCCAGTGCTACGTCAGCGCGTTACCCGTCTGTTGGACGTTAGCCGCTCGCACCGACAAGTCAAAAAAATTACCGAAGCCTTGCAAAAACAGACGCAACGGGAACGCTTGTTCCGGGGGATTGCCCAGCGTCTAACTCAGGCTCTAACCTTAGAAGAAATTCTCAATCCCTCAATTCAGGATATTCAGGCGTTTCTGAAACTAGACAGAGTTTTATTACATTCCAAAAATGGCGATCTGTTAGCTCAGGCTGTCTCTCAAGACACAACATCTTCTGCCCAATCTGCGGGGAAAGACTTGGGTTGTGAATTGGACTATGCTGAGGCCTTCGAGGTGGGACAGGTTATAGCGATTTCGGATGTCCAGCAGGAAGGAGTACCTACTGCTATTGCCCAGCGTTTCGCTCGCTTGAACATGAGGGCTGTGCTGATGGTACCCCTTGTGTTGCGAGGAGAGTATTGGGGACTGCTAGAAGTTGCTCAGTCCAACGCCAGGGATTGGGAAGCGGAACTAGTGGAGTTGCTCGTTGATATCGCCAATTCGATCGCGATCGCAATTCGCCTCATGAATCAATAAGTGGCTTTTGCGCGTTCAGAAAACTGATTTAGGCTGATGGGGAGAGAGACTGATAGTTTATCTCAAAACCCAAAGGTCTGCAAATTAGAGTCGCGTAAAGTTATGTAAACAGCTTATACACAAGTCAATTAGAAGTTG
>DATNPT010000251.1:0-13907 GCA_036703075.1 Chroococcales cyanobacterium | reverse complement strand
TACAGATGCTTCTAGCTGTACGGGAGTTGGAACAGAAACTGAGGAAGACTGTTGAGGAGTAGGTGCGGCTTCAGCCACCAATTCATTAAGCGATTGAGGGTTGCTCTCCGGTTCGCTGAGTGCTGGAACTTCTGTGACTTGGCGTTGAACGGTTGTTGATTCTGAGACAGGTTGAAGGATTGCTGCTTGTGGCGTTGTACCCTCATTAGTTGAGGGGGTGATTTCTGGATTCTCCAACAGTTGATCTGGAGTTGATGGAGTGGTGGTAGAGTCTGTTGCGATCGCTTTTTGGATAGGCTCTAGTACAGATGCTTCTGGCTGTACGGGAGTTGGAACAGAAACTGAGGAGGCCTGTTGAGGAGTAGGTTCTGTCGCCTCGATGTTGTCAGCCACAGATTCATGAGTTGTCTGGAACGACTCCTCCGTCTTAGTGACATCCCTACCACTTTGAGGCTGCACTTCTGTCTCAACTTTTAATTCATTTTGAGGAGATGTTACTTCAGCTTCTAACTTACTGAGTAGCGAACCTGGATCGAATGCAGAGGATGAGGTTGCACTGGTTGTCGATAATGATGAAGAGTCTAACTGAGGCTGTAAAATTGCCTCTGTTTGAACAGTCGGAGTAGGTGTTTGGGGTGACGTGTTTTGAGTTGGGGCTGGCGGGATAGGCTCCTGTATAGGTTGGGGATAATCTGGTGTTGGTGTGCTCGGTTCGGCGTTAGTTGTTTGCTCTAGAGCGGGTAAGGGAAGTTCTGACGGAGAATGCGATCGCTGTACTGTAACTTCAGGCGGGGTGAACAGCGAAGTTGGAGAAGCCGTAGGATTTTCTCGAACAGACTCAGTAACGGGTTCAGGTGTTTCTAGGGAAGATAATTCACCGTTCTCGGTTGGTAAGTCGAGCAACGGTGATGCAGCCGCTTCTGGTTGAGATACTCGTGGTTCAAAACGAGCTTGAACTTGTTCTGGATGGAGTGAGATACTTGGTTCTGATGAAGCGATCGCGATATCTTCTATTAGCTCAACTCCAGTTGGCTGAACTGTTGTCTCAAGCGGGACTGATGTTGAAGGGGCGGTTAAAGTCTCCTCCACCTGTTCTGTTTGTAAGAGCTTTTGCTCGCTTGTGTCTTCCACAGGAAGAGGGGTTAAAGCAGTTAGCGCGTCTCGCTCCGAACTGTCTGGGGTTGACGGAACAAGAGAGGAGTCCGCCTGCATCTCTGTGGGAGAGTGGGTTGGGAGTGCAGCCGCGGATAGTTCAGGAGCTTGTGGTGTCGCAACCTGTTGCCGTTGAATTAAAGCTTCTGAAGCTGGGTAGGTTTGGACAACAGGTGTAGTAGATTGATGGGAAGGTTCAGGAGGACTCGCAGAGGGGGAAACGGGGTGATGGGGTGAGTTTTCAGATGGAGATTGGGTTCCACTGGGAAAGAACTCACTAAAACTGGTAGGAGATTGTTGTCCGGAAGAACTATCTTCAGATTGCTCCAACGGGAGTCCTTGAGTCTGAATGACTGCATTCCCGATTGGTTCGCTGATTGGAGGGGGTTCGGGAATGATGGGTTGCTCAACTGGAGCAGGAGTTAACACTTCACTCACGGGCGAGTCAGTTGCCGGTTGAACGGTTGGGGCTTGATTTGAGGATTCTACTAACCGTGAAGAGTGTAGAGATGATTCAATAGCTGAAGCGTTTGTATCGGGTACTGCCTCCACTAAAGCAGAGTTGGATGGGGCAGATACGGCTTCTAATTTTGATGAGGATTCTACCTGGGGTTGGAGAGTCGTCTCAAGGGAGGTGTGGTCATAAGTCGTTGGTTGAGTCTGACTGGGGGAAGTTGCTTCCACAGTTGGGAATCTCCCCGTCTCCTCGTCTCCCCGTCTCCCTATCTCTATTTCATTGGGATTATCGATCGCTCGATACTCTGGGATTGATTGGGTTTCAGGGGGAATCGCTGGCGTAGAAGCTGGCTGTATAGGTAGGGAGCGATCGCTTACAGTGGGTTGTGTTGGTGTAAACGGTGCTGCTTCTAGCGATCGCTGAATGCTCGATTCTACACCTGAGGCGATCGCAATTTCAGAATTACTGAATTCGCTAGTTATGGGTGTATTGAGGGAGATTGGCTGGTCTACGGTTGAATCCGGCAGTCCCGTTTGCTCGCGACTATCTGCACCTGGAACTTGTATTACTTGCTCTTGAACTAAGATGGGTTTAGTTTCCGACGACAAGGGTGCAGGTGAGGTGGGTGCTACTACCTGCCGTTGAACCAGCGTACCGGACGCGGTTGGATGGGGGAATTCAGCTCGTCTTGACTCAGTTTCGCGCTCGACGACCGTGGAAGGAGAGGTGTCAAAAAACGGTGACTCGGCAAAGGCTTGCCCGACTTCAGCATACTCTGACCCGCCCTCAGAAAAAAAGATAGACGGATCGAGGACGGCTAGGGGTTGGGCACCCAGTGGCAGCATAAATTGTAAATTCGGTGCGGTTTGCCCCAAACTCTGAGGTGGAAGTAATGGCTGTTGAATCCCTAAGGGTTCAGAGGATAAGACTGTCTCTGATGAGGTATCAACATCTAGGGGAGTATTGAAAGGTTCAGCCATGATGTCTTACTCCCCATCATCTCCATCTGAAATGCCAAAGTCCCATGACGGCTGACGGCGCTGGAGTCCAGTCATTACACTGCCACCTGTGGGTTTGGCAACAACCTTTAGACCCTCGTAAGCTAATGTCAATTCTTCGATCGCAACTGTGCTGGAATTAGCTTGGAGAGAAGGAGTTTTCCAACCGACAGGTATAGCCCCAATCAACATCCAAGCTTGCATGGTTTCCCCCGCTTGGTTGAAGACTAAAATCGTGATGTTGCGCCGCTCCTTCTTAGCTGGGCTGAGCATTTTCGCCAGCCATTGCCAGAACGTTATATCGTCTGTGATGCCGCGCTTGAGTGTAACATCGCCAAATTTAGTTTGTTTGAGAAAAATACGCTGTTGGTTGTTGACCCCACCTTCAAAGTACGTTTCTTTTTCGATTTGAACATCCAAACCCGAACATTCGCTAAATGAGGCGGCAATACTGCCACCAATTTCCACATAAAAGCGATTGGTGGTTACATGATTATGTCCGTGAAATTGCTTATTTGTCATAATCGCCGCCTCCCGTATCCTCGGTTACGCTCCTGCTGGAGTTGCAAGTCTTCCTGTAAGAGTTGAAAAACGCGATCGCTCAGTCGCCGCATCGCTAAAGGGTCTTGTAGAATTTTTGCGGCTAACTGGGTTAATGCAACCCTATCCTCCTCTGATTGATTCCCTTGCATAGACGCAGGAGCTGCATATCCAGCAGTCGAGGAGCCATAGACTACAAGGCTAGATTGTGCAGTCAACGACTGAGAGGAGGAGCGGTTAACCATAGTGAAACGAAAATTTCGTCCTGAGTTTATGCCAACACTGTAACTACTGACACATAGGCTGTACCATTTTTTCTACTGAAATTAACATTCCAGGTTAAAGGCTTCCTGGTTTATCGGCTTACTCAACCGTATCCGTCTCATCATCGGGCTGAATGATTTCAGATGGCAGCGGCGCAGTCACGTCTCGAGCATCTTCTGAGGACTTGTCCTGATGGTTCCGAGCTATCCGCGATCGCTGGAGTAAGTTTTGTAGCCGCTTTTCCTTAGCGTGGGCGCTCAGTTGAGATTTTTGCGTCTCATTGGTCTTCTGTTCTCGCTGGAGATCGCTTTCCACCTGCTCTCGAATTTGCTGGTACAGAGCATCCGTCTGCTTGCTCTGGAAATTGGAGGTGAGAACTACTTTTGGCGGTGCAATATCTTCAACCGGTTGGGAGTCTGAGACTTCACCGGGTTCCTGTTGCTGGCGAATCGCTCTAGCTCTTCGGACTAAATCCTCTAGGTAATCGACTCGACGAGCGTTTCGCTGCTGCTCTGCCGGAGAGAAACCACTTTGCAGTTGTTCTCTCAGTTGCTCGTAAATCGCTTGGGTGTAACCTCCTTTCGTGGCGCGATCGATAAAACCCACGCTGGCTGCGGTAAGGACGAGAGTTATAATGGACGGCACGACGGGTAGCCAGCCGCCTTGGAGGAACAGCAGATAAGACAGTCCATAGCAGACGACCAAGGCAATGCCGCCAGCGAGAATAAACTTCCACGTTCGCCGCACGTAAAAGGCAAGAAGACCTCCCAGCAGCGACCAACCCCAAATCCAGAGAATCTCACCTCCTTTCGTCCAATACCATATCATTGGGCGTTTGTCAAGAACGCTACTAAGAATCTGGCTGGTTGCCTGAGCATGAATGACAACTCCGGGCATGCTGCGAGTAGACTCTTGAGTTACAAGGTAGGGCGTAGCAAAGCTATCTTTAGCAACCTGAGACGTATAGCCAATCAGGACAATCCGGTCTTTTATCCAGGACGGATCGACTTGCCCTTGTAAAACTTTGGTCAGCGTAACTTGCCTCACGGAGTTACTTGCCGAGCGGTAATTGAGCAGGGTTTGATAATCAGTTGCGCCCGTGTTGTGATATCCTCCAGCGTTTTCGGTTAAAGGAGAAAACACAACCGAGCCTAACTGAATTTTCCCGCTCTCGGTTTGCTCTGGGGCAATGCCCATCGGTTGGAGATAGACGGTTGCTAACAGGAAACTTAATGACAATACTTGGTTGTCTGGTTTGGCATAATTGCACAGATGGGGAGTTCCGATCAGGACAGGTGGTGGGGCAGGGGTGGAAACCAGAATGCTGCGGCGAACGACGCCACCTGGATCTTGGGGTAAATCGGTAAATCCAATACGATCGCTTGGAGTCCCCGGTGCACCAGGCACTCCTGGCTGATCGGCAGAACTTAACAAGCAGCCAGCGAAAAGGCGATCGCTTTGTTTCAATACCTTAATCATCCTCGCCCGTCCGGCTGGTGGCCCTTGAGGGACATCGCGAGCGATATCAATACCAATGGCTCGCGGTTGATAGGTTAGGAGTTTTTCTAAAACGTCGGCTAGCGTACCATCATAAATCGGGTATTCTTTTCGCCGTTGGATGTCTTCTTCACTAATGCCCACAACGAGGATACGCGAATCTGGTTCTCGATCGGGACGCGATCGCATAAAGCGATCGTAAGCGTCTAGCTCCATCTCTTCGAGTGCCCCCAACTGCCGGAGAGCAACGACGACACCTGTCAGGATTAAGCTAGTGAGCAGTACTGTTCCCACAAACGCCCGAGTTGATTGGCTCAGACGAGTGCGATCGGATAGAAAGGAGCGAAGGTTGTGAAATAACGGAGGACTCATAAGACTTCCATCTTTAAATAAATGAAGCTCAATTGAATTCCTAAAGCTCCTCGTTATAAAGCTTTCAGAATCCAAAACCCTTGCATCCAAAATCTAAAATTGCTTGTAACTAAGACCTTTGCTGTCGGATCTTCTGAATCTCGGCAACCCAACGGCGACGTTCTGCGTGTTCCAGATTTAGGAGGTCTTCTAAAGACCAGTGAGCGTTGAGAGCAATATAAGCTACCTCCTCATACAGTTGAGCTAAGGGGTAGCTGACAACTCCCCCGAAAGCGCAAACTCCACCTCAAACTGATGATTGCAGGCAGGACACTCAACGGGAAGCGATGCTTCCCCTTGCTGGTTGATGCGATTATAAAGTTCTCGTAAGTAGGCTAGGTCTTGGGTAAATAAGTTTTCTAAAAGTTCAGGCGTTACAGTGGCAAGACTCCCCAAACTGGTAATCACCCGCGATAGCATCACCAAAATCGCGTAGGCTGGATCGTTTTTAACCTTGCGATCTTTTTGGGTCATCAGTTCATCTTTTGCTGTTGCTAACCGAATTACCCCCTGACGATGCACCACGCCTGCCTCATCGACTAAACCCCTAGGAAGCGTAAAATCAAATTCCGTGACAAATACACTTGGGCTGGACATAAAGAATGAGAACTAGCTAGAGGATTGGGGTGGTACTGGTGCTGCTATCACTGGAATCTCTGGCGTGTTAGGTTCTAGTTCGTTGATTTGACGATAAAACTTTTGCAGATAATTCAGGTCACAAGCAAAAAACCGTTCAACCACTAAAGGCGTAACTTCATCCAAAGCCCCTAAACGAGTAATTACCCGTGAGAGGATAATCACGGTTGCGTAGGCAGGATTGGATTTTACACGCGGGTCTCGTAAAGGGACAATTTCATCGATCGCTCGTGCTAGTCGCATCACCCCCTTCCGGTGTAGATTCCCCTCATCGTCGAGATACCCTTTGGGTAAAGTAAACTCAAATTCTGTTTGAACCATTTAACGTTACTTGACCCGTATAAACTCATCCACGGCTAACTCGAACTCTTCAATTTCAAACTCACCACTACCTGCCTTAAAGTCAGAGATTTTGTAACTGATCGGCCAAGCGCCAAAGAAGCGAAACCTTGCGGCTTCTTCCGAGCCTTGAGTGTAGACCGTAATATCCCCATCCCGTCGCTGTTCGGTCCATTTTCCTTGCTCAACTGCTGCAAACCAATCCCAAATTGCTTTGGAAATGGTTAGCCCCCGACGCAAGATGATATTTTCACTTTTGACATTACCGGGAACTTTGGTGCGGACAACACGCCCTTTGCTAGTACCATTTTTCCCCCATTTGTCAGAAGTGACTTCACACAGCTCTGCAACTTCTTGAGTGCGCTTAAACCCTTGGCACTCCATGAAATAGCCATCTATGCGATCGTCGCTGCCATCGACATGAATTTCTAGGTAAAACCGAGCATTAGATAGAACTTCATAGGTTTGGTCTGTCACAGCTTTACTCCCTGCTGATTAGGACATGATTAGCAGTGAACTCTAATGACTGAAGCTACTTCACTCGATGCATGCTTTCGTAGACAAACTCTAACGTTTCTGTTGCTAGATTTGTGCTACCTGCCTCCATTTTCGTAGACTTGTAACTTGCAGGCATAACTCCCGTAAAGTTATAGCGAATTGCTTCATCACCCCCTTGATTGTAGAGAATTAGAGAACCTGTTTTACGTTCTCCCTTAGTTTTTGTGCCTCCCCCAATGATGGGTTCAGAATGGGATTCATGAAACCATTTCATTAAGCGATCGTCTTCCACGGTACACACAAACTCAACGGTTATTTTCTTATTCTCTACCCCTGTAACTGTAGCTTGAATTTTACTTTTTCCTCCTTTGGTTACCCCAAAGGATTTAGTATCACCAGCGGTCTGAAGTCCGATCGAGATTCCGCTAACTTTTTTAACTACTAAATCTTCAAGTCCATCCAACTGAAAATAAAACTTTGAACAGGCTAGAACTTGTTTGGCTGTCATAATTGCCTCCTTTAAAACTTGTTAGAATTACTATTTTGCACGGTTAATTTGTTCGCAGACAATTTCAATCGTTTCTACGGCGAGGTCTTTGCTTTCAGACCCGCAGTCAGAAATCTTATATGACTTGGGCCAAGCATTAGTTAAGTTCCAACGCATGATTTCATTATCTTCGCTATCATAGGCAACAATCGATCCATTCTTGCGGCTACTCGACCATTTGCCATCGCCCCCTTCACTCTTAGGCATTACGGATTTCAGCCAGTTATAGAAATCTAAATCCCCTTCAGTAAGATACACCTCAATAGTAATGTTTGGATTCTCCTCAAATCCTGCTGAAGTGGACTGCCAAAGCGTCTTTCCACCTTTAGTAGAAGCCATTGGTTTTTCGTGACCAGCTGTTTGGCCCGTAAACGTAACTTCAGTAACGCTTTTCACCATTTTCTCCGTAAGTCCATCAAATTCCAAGTAGAAACGACTAGTAGGAATCGGTCTTAAATCAGCCATAACTGTTACTCCTCGCGAATCCTTCAAACTTCAACAATAGACTTTAACTCAATTGTGAAATATGAAGCATGAAACTCTTCCTGAAAAATCGAACTGTTTCATACTTCATACTTCATCCTTGCTAACTACTGATTAGGTGCCCACTGGCTAACCCGGAAGATGACAAATTCTGCTGGCCGTACTGGACAAACACCGACTTCAACATACAAACGACCCATCATCATTGTGTCGGGAGTATTGAGTTCGCCATCGCATTTAACAAAAAATGCCTCTGCGGGTGATGCGCCAAATAAGGCACCCTCGCGCCACAGTCGCTCCAAAAAGCTACTGACTGTCCGCTTAACCCGCTCCCACAAATCCATATCATTAGGTTCAAACACGACCCACTGCGTACCAATCTCAATAGATTTCTCGATGTAGCTGAGCAAGCGACGGACGCTGATGTAACGCCATTGGATGTTGTCTGGCTCAACCAGAGTACGAGCGCCCCAAACTTTGTAGCCTCGATTGTAGTTGGCAAAGTTGCGGATACAGTTGATGCCCATCGGGTTCAACAGTTCTTGCTCTCGCATGTTGGTTTCGTAAGCCAGACCAATTACACCACGCGGCGTCTCGTTTGCCGGAGCTTTGAACACCCCACGAGATTCATCCGTCCGACACCAAATTCCCATCATATGACCGCAAGGTGGCACCATGATAGGACGGCCTGCGTTACGGGGATTGGCGACTTTAATCCAAGGGTAGTAAAGTGCGCCAAACATCGAGCGGCGATTAAACTGCTTGAGCCATTGGGCAACATGTTGAGGTCGTTGCTGCTCGGGAGCAACTGCCCGATTGTCGTCCTTGCCAATCTTGACCGGAGGAGCATCGAGAACTGCCATCCGATAGGCAGGGCCGGGGAAGGAGTTTTCACAAAGGCTCAGCATCATTTCCATGACTCCGTGAACCTGATCTAAATCCATCAGACCCGATTGATAGACTCGCATTAAGTCAGGGCAGGCAATCATCGCGACTTCATCAATCTCAAAAATCCCCTGAGTGCCGGTGCGGTCATCCCGTTGACCTTGCAAGTCTCGCGAGAAGTTATCTGGGCTAGAGATATAGGGCGGGGGAACGAGTTCATACGCTCCTAAGCCAGGGCGTCGAGAGAGGGGATGTCCGGGTGACGAGATGTCAACCACCGTGATGTAAGCAGAATCTTGGAGTGCTGCTACCACGTAGTCGGCCACCTGGGTATCCACTTCAATCAACGGATTTTCCGGGGAATCGGGATTGTGTCGTTTTAACGCCATCGTCAAGTGGTCGTAACGTTCGAGTACTTCGTTATCTTGACTGACAATGACGCTGAAGAATTCCCCGGTGTTTAGGGGAGGCGTAGCATCGGGGGGAGCATCGTCTGGTAAAGGTTTTGGCGTACTTTCAACAACTGATACCTTTAGTCGTCCGCCATCGCTTCCAGGGAGAGCGAGAGAGGTGTTTTCTTCATTCGCCTCTGGCTGCTTGATGCCGAAGTGCAACGCGGGACGCCTGCCAGAACTAATCAGTTTAATGCCTGTTTCTTCTAGGGGTGGGGGAGCCGAGCCAGGTAGCTTGGTTCCGATGCTCGTTACCCAACAACGTCCGCCCCCATTCAAAAACCAACCTTGAACCGCAAAGGGGAGATAGGCGTTGAAATCAGTGAATCCATCAGAGCCAGGTTTGGCGAAGAACTCTAGATACTGGCTCCAATTGGTAACCATCATTGGCTTAAACATCTCCGCATCACCCCGGACATCTTCGGTAAAGCCAATAAACCCAGCAACACTCATGCTGATGCCTTCAATAGGGCGACTGCCACGGTCTACTTCTTCGACGTAGACCCCAGGGGCAAAGTAATCCAGTGCCATGCTTAACTATCCTCCGTTGGGAATTGGATGAAAAACTGTAGTTGAAGTTGGTTGCTTGCTAATCAGGCGTGAATGTTGCAGTCTTTCTCAGTGAGAAGGACAGTTGTAGGGCTTGCCTAACTCCAGTCGTGCCAAGGATTACTCTCCTGACAGTCGCCTGACGGGATATCAAAGCTCGATAGTAGGTGGACGGAATGAAAACTGTTACAAGTGTTACAACTGATACGTGTAAGGTGGGATGAGGGGAACTCCTACATCACTCTAGAAATCGGCAATATGCACTAATTCCTTCATAAAAATCTGTCTTAGTAGCGAACTATAATACAGCAAAAACAACTTGTAAAACAGGTTTGGAACAATCTTTAATGCATTACATTTTAGCCCTGAGGAAGCTGGAGTAATCAGTCGCTGGCAGGTATTTAATTTTGAAGTTTTGATTGAGATTTATGACAAAGTTTTGATTGAGATTTATAACAAAGATCGGGAATTGTGCGATCGGGATGTGAAAGAAGTGTTTACCCCCTTCTAGTCTCTTTATTTGGGTATACTCACATCTTGCACCTCACCGTGAACTAAAGTTTCGGCTCAAAGCTTAAGTCCGTTGAAACGGACTAAACCTCTTACTGAGTCAGCTTTAGCTAACTTTAGCTATTAGCCCGAACTTTAGTTCAGGGCGGACTGTGGGTAACAGTTAAGACTGGTGCAAGATCTGAGTATAAAGAGTTGGGTTCTTGTATCCTCACACTGACTAGATTACCGATCGCTCTTCACTGCTCGCTGAGCAATGCGAATGGCACCTAATTCAGTGAGAAGTTGTAGTTGTTTGAGAAAAACCAAGATTGGGGATTTCCCCCAACCCTCCCACTGGAGGACAAGTGTCTCCCCCAGACCCCCTGCACAAAGGTTGATTGGTGAGGGGTGAGAAGTTCATTACGTCAGTGCTATTCGATTGAATTTAATGCTAAGCTCCACTCTCCCTCTTTAATGGCTTATGAGCAACCATTTAGCGATCGCCACCATTACTGCCACCCTACAGCGAACTCTCCAAGCTGTGGTTCAGGTTGACGTAGAGGGGGCAAGAACGACTACCGTGCGACCGAGTGATATCGGCAATGGGACGCCTGAAACAGGTGTCAATATTTTTCTCTATCAGGTGATTACTAATCCAGCCTTAAATAATATAGATGCCACGCCCTTTCGCTCCAAAGGCACCCCGACCAAACGCCAAGCCGCTCTCGACCTTTACTATATGCTGAGTTTCTATGGAAACGACAATGAGCTGATACCGCAACGGCTGCTGGGTAGCGTTGTCCGCACTCTCAACGATCGGCGGACGATTACTCAAGACATGATTCGCAGTACCTGCGAAGACACGACGTTCACCTTCTTAAGGGATTCTAATTTAGCTGACCAAATCCAGCAGATGAGCATCGTGCCGTTAGATCTGAATTTGGAAGACCTTTCTAAAACCTGGACTGTCTTTTTCCAAACTCCCTATGTACTCTCGATCGCTTATAAAGTACTGGTCGTACTGATTGAAGGGCAAGAAGCTCCCCAACGAGCACTGCCAGTACGCGATCGCAGAGCTGGTTCTCTAACTCCGTTTAACAATCAGCCTGTCGTGGAGCAAGTGATGTCCCAAGCGGGTCGCTTTGAAGCCATTCGTGCTAACAGTACCTTACTGATTCAAGGGAAGCAACTCAAAGGCATACACTTTACCCAGGTTCGGATTGGCGGCATTGAGGTTACTCCACCCGACGTAAGCCCAACTCAGATTACCCTTCCCCTGTCTAGCTTGCCAGTCAGTGCCTTACGAGCCGGAGTGCAAAGTCTCCAGGTGATTCACCCCGTCTCCCTGACTCCAGAACGAGGAGCGAGTCGCGGACGACGGGGGGCTGAGTCCAATGCCGCACCGTTAGTCTTACGTCCCGCTGTTACTGGAATTAGGATGATGGAGATCGAGGGAACGGACGACGAACCGAGATCGGGACGTTTAACCGTTCAGGTCGATCTCACCGTAGGTCGCCAGCAACGAGTCGTGTTGACCCTCAATGAATGGTCAACTGTCAATCCTACCGCTTATATTTTTGATGCCGAGCAACGGGATACAGAAACGCACTCTGTAACAGTTCCTTTCCAAGATGTTAAGCCTGGAGAGTATCTGGTACGCTTGCAGATTGACGGAGCCGAGAGTCAGTTGGAGGTGGATACCACGGAGGGTAGTCCGACTCAGGATTGGTACATTGGGCCAAGGCTAGCGATTATTTGAGGTGAAATGCTGATGAACGAAGACTCTCTCAAGCAACGCATCAATCTAGAACTGGAAACCATTAGCTGTAACCAGCTTAATGAGCTGGGAAATCAAGCCGTGAAGTTAGGATTAATTGCCGGCCACGGGTATCACAAAGGGCAGTACGAAATTCTCCGGCAAGGAAAGGTACTACTGATGTCTCCGGATGAAGCGATCGAGTATTTGCAGCAATTGATTCAGTCTATTCAAGAGACTTAAAAGTTGGAACTGTCATGACTACACCAACGCAAACAGAAACTGCCAATTGGCATGAGGCAAACCAGCGTTACTTAATGCAATCGATCGCTCAAGTTCGAGTTGCCTTGGAAGCGCGGACTGAGAAGCGCACAGAGAGGAACAGGGCAACAGGAGAGGAGAATTTTGCTCCACCATCTTACTCCTCGACTACTCCACCAGCCCTAGAAAAGCTATGCCAACAGTTTCACTTGTCACCGTTTGAGCGATACATTCTGCTGTTGTGTGTAGGCATTGAAGTCAACGGCCTGTTTGCCCCTCTGTATGCGTCAATTCAAGGCGATGGTCAACGGATTCATCCTACGTTTAGTCTGGCTTTAACTACATTTGGCGCACCGAATTGGGGCGCGTTGGCTCCCCACTCGCCCTTACGCCACTGGTGCTTGCTAGAAGTGGGAGCAGGTAATGCTCTGACGACTAGTCCTCTACGCATTGATGAGCGAATTTTGCACTATCTCTTGGGCGTGGAGTATATGGATGAACGGTTGAAGGGGATGGTGAAACCGTTGTCTGAATTGGCGTCCCTGGACGATGTACTTCCCGACTCTCACCAAGCGCTGGCACGACAAGTGGCAGCGACTGGCTTCCAGGATTTCGATAAGAAAGTACCGATCGTGCAGTTGTGTGGCGAGGATGTGGGTAGTAAACGAGCAATCGCGGCGGCGGCCTGTACTCAACTGGGGTTAGGACTGTTAGTCGTTGCTGCCGAAACGCTTCCCAACGAACTGACTCAGCTTAACTTAGTGCAGCGTCTGTGCGAACGGGAGTCTTTGTTAACCCATAGCGCTCTGTTGTTGGATTGCGATCGCGTTGAGGAGACAACAGCAAGTGGCGAAGGAGTAATGGGTCAACTCAATGGTGCGATCGCGCGCACCATTGAAAGTATCACTTGTCCGTTAATTATTACCAGTCGCGATCGTCGCCGTCAGCAATTGCGTCCCCTTGTCACCTTTAACGTTCATCCCCCCACGCCGGATGAACAACGAATGATTTGGCAGGGTGCCTTGGGAGAAAAAGCATCCAGCCTCAACGGACAGATTGATACCTTAGTTTCCTATTTCAATCTCAGTCCCCCAGCCATCCGTGCGGTCTGCACCAGAGCCATGGGGCAGTTAACCACCAATCCTGAACCAGGAAATCAACAAAATCCCCCAATCCAAAATCTCCTCTGGGATGCCTGTTTAATCCAAGCGCGTCCGCGTTTAGATGAACTCGCCCAATATCTCGAACCGTCCGCCAATTGGGATGATTTGGTTTTACCGGAGAAAGAGCGAGAGGTGTTGCGTACACTAGCTGCCCATGTTCGACAACGGGCAAAGGTTTATGAAAGTTGGGGATTTGCGGGTAAAAGCAGACGCGGGCTGGGAATCAGTGCGCTGTTTGCAGGAGCTAGCGGCACGGGAAAAACGATGGCGGCAGAAGTGCTAGCGCGAGAATTGCAGCTCGACCTGTATCGGATTGACCTGAGTACGGTCGTAAGTAAGTATATTGGCGAGACGGAGAAGAATCTGCGAAAGGTGTTTGATGCGGCGGAAGCCGGTGGTGTGATTCTACTGTTCGACGAAGCGGATGCTCTGTTTGGTAAGCGTTCTGAGGTGAAAGATTCCCACGATCGCTATGCCAATATGGAAGTCAGTTACCTGCTCCAACGCATTGAATCCTACCGAGGATT
>DATNPT010000250.1:0-6079 GCA_036703075.1 Chroococcales cyanobacterium | reverse complement strand
AGCATAAGCGGCAATGCGGCGAATGTATTCATCCTCATCCTGCAACGTGACGAGTAGGGCCGGGACGGCAGATGCAGCCTCCGCACCGATTTGACCTAAAGCAGAGGCGGCACGCCAGCGCACTTGCTGATTCTCCGATTTCAACGCCTCGATCAGAAATGGCACGGCTGGAGAACCAATTTTTGCGATCGCATCGGCAGCATCATGGCGCACCCGGAAATCATTATCCGTTAACTTCTCGATCAGAGGAGCCACCTGCGTGTAAGGAACGGGTTGCGCCCAACTGTTGCGGCTTACCTGCAAGCACAACAACAGGCACACGATAGCAACCTTAAAGACTGCTGCTGTGAGGAACTTAGCTCTAGTGTGTTTGACCACGCATATACCTCTGGAAGTCTTGTGCCTATTTTAGACTTCAGCCCAGTTGAGACAGATTCCGCTACTTTACCTAGAGCGGGGCAACACTGAATGTTTTATGCGTATTAGCGTACACTTAGGTCTTTAGCTCGCATTAACTTTTTTGCGCCGCAACGCATCCGAATTAATGGGTTCGGTAAAAATACTCTCTTGAGCCAAGACAGGCTTCCCTGTGGATACAGCCTGTTCGATAATATCAGCGGCTCGACTAACTCCACCGGCTCGGCGAATGGCTTCTTGTAGCCTAGTGGCATTCTTTCTGTAAGACTCTTGGGTCAGCACCCGTTGGATAGCGCCTCGCAGCCTAGGGACACTCAATCGGGATAGGGGAACGAACTCTCCTGCCCCTGTCCAAGCGATACGGGCTGCAATTCCAGGCTGCTCATGGGCAATGGGAATCGCCACCATCGGCACCCCATTAGTGAGGCATCCTAGAGTGGTATTCATGCCTGCATGGGTGATGGTGAGCGTTGCTTTTTTGAGCAGTTCCAGTTGAGGTGCATACTCGACAACCAAGGGGTCTCCTGGCAGTCCTTGCAAGGATTCTGAGCTACCGGAACGCCCCAGAGAAATCACCAACTGGGCATCTAACCCAACACATGACTCAGCAATACACTGGAAAACTTTTTGCTGGCGATTTTGTAGGGTTCCCATAGAAGCGTAAATCAGCGGTTGCCCGGTCAACTTTTCATAGGGGAAATCGACGGGTACCCACTCGGTTGACTCATGGTACGGCCCTGTGAAATGGAAGTAATCGGGCAAGGTTTGGCGCGGGAATTCAAACTCAGCAGGCTGTTGACTCACAATCGCCAGTGGGGAAAATCGCTCATTGCTACTAGAGTGCAGGGGTAACTTCCACTGTCGCCGATACTGTTGATTTACCTTCTCGATTGGTCCTGCGATGCGACTAAACAGATGGTAAGCCGCAAGATTGCGTAGACGCGCCCACCCGGCTGGGTTATAGCTCCAGGTTGTAAAAAAAGGCGGGATGGTGTCTTCTGGATTAGTTATCAAGGCATTACATACCTCAATCCACGGAATGTCCAGAAATTCTGCAAGAGTCTCTCTCACTGGTATAACTTGATCCACCAGTAATGCTTCTACACCAGCCTCCCGGATTGCTGCTAGGGCATCCCTCAGTAACGCAGCATTCCACTGTTGGAAGTCACTAAAGGCGTAGCGCAATGCAGGAAGTCCGCTCAGTTCCCCCAGTTGTGCAAAAAAGTTTGGCATTGCCCCCAAAGGATACTCAGATTCTGCGATCGCCCGAAATTCCAATCCCGCTGCTAGTGTCGTAGCTTGGGCATCCAGAACTCCGATAAAGGTAACGCGATGACCGCGCCGTTGCAATTCACGACCTAATGCGAACATCGGGTTGAGGTGACCCGTTGCTGCTGGACAGATAATAGCAAAATGAGTCATAAGTCAAGCAAGAAGATATAAAAAAACAGTTTTCTTCATTGTTTAACTTTGATTCGATTTAGAACAGTCAAGTTTGTCAAGTTAAGATGCAATTTATAGCAAAAAGCAAAAGGCAGAAGGCTCTTATGCAGAGGGCTTTTATGGTTATTACTAGTACGTGGTCATTTCATCGGTTAAATCTGTCCTAACCTTTATGGCGACTGCTATAACTTGAAAAACTTGCTACTGCTGGTGATAATTCCGAATTAGTCCGCCATCGACGAAGAAGGTAGCTCCAGTCACGGAGTCGGCGGCGGCAGAAGCAACAAAATCTAAAATCTAAAATTCTCTGTGCGATCGCAAAAACTGATTCGATCCTCTAACATTTTTGAAAATGCTGCGGTAGTGAGGAACGTGAAACAGTTTGCAACTCAAAACATCACGTTTGCCCATACTCAATAGACGAAACATAGCAACTGCCAGTAATGCACCCAAAGGTGGAGCAATACAGTAAAGCCACTGGTCTCTCCATAAGCCCGTTACCAACGCAGGTCCAATACTGCGGGCAGAATTAAGGCTGGTGCCAGAAATCGGAGCTCCTAGCCAGACCATTGCTGCAACGAGAAGCCAAGTCATCAATGGTGTCCGGCGTATTAGACGATGGTTACTCACAAACTGGAAGATTGATAGCACTAGAAGAAATGTCATAAATACTTCTGTGAGAAATACAAACCAGAGGGCATACCCTGCTCCAGGACGGGTCATGCCGTTGTAGACAGTGCCAGCATATTTTCCCCACACCAAAACCAATAGAATTGCTCCAAGAATCGCACCCAGAAACTGGGCAATGATATATCCCACTGCATCCTGTCGATGCATTTTTCCATGTGCCCAAAAGGCTAGGGTTACAGAGGGATTGATATGCGCTCCACTCAGTTTTCCTAAAGGCGAAATGGCAATCAGTGCGCCACTGCCTGAGAATATTAACCCTGTTATTAGTAAGCGGGTACTGTAATTAGGAATGAGATGCTCCATTGGCAGACCTTGACCAAAATCAAAGACAACTGCACTTAGCCCAACGAAGATGTTAAATACCGTGCCTACTAGTTCCGCCGTATATTCTGCCCAATGTAAAGGCTGCCAACGAACAAAATAATGCGTAGTTTTCTTCCCGACCAACAAAGTAAGGCGCTTCATAGAGAGATAATTATTTCCTACGGCTTAAATGTTCCTAAAGCCTCTGATTCTTTACATAAAAACGTTCCTGTTCAATTGCCTGCATCCCATGACATCAAATCAAATGATGGTGAGGCGAGAACCAAAAAACCAGAAAAATTGTGTCATGAGATTGCTCCTAATTGTTGTTCCTATTCAAAAACACCGGGTCAGGCGAGCAGGCGCAACGATTCCTCCCACAGGCGATCGGCGTTGTCCGGATTGAGGGCATAGGGGGCAACCCCGCTCCTATAGCCGTTGCCGTTTGTGACGATGGGGGCTTCGTTGCAGTCCTCGAAGTAGCGCCCGCCGATGCCCTCCAGCAGCCCAGAGGTCGCTAGGAGAACGGAGGTCGCCGCACCCTGCTCCGGTGTTTTCTGCTGCTCAGGTGGGGTTAAGGGCTTACCGCCGACGTGACGCTGGAGGTTGGTAGCGATAGCACCAGGCATCAGAGCATTAGCAGTGATGCCATCACGAAACCATCGCGTCGTGGCACCAACAGCGAAGAGAATGTTCGCGGTTTTGGACTGCGCGTATGCCAGCAGTGGGTCGTAGGGACGGAACGCGAAGTGAATATCGTCGAAGACAACTGGCGATGCCAGATGTCCACTGGAACTGACAACCACGATGCGTGCGGCACCATCCGCAGCCAGTGCCTTGTGTAGTCCGAGTGCCAGGGCGAAGTGTCCGAGGTGATTGGTCGCGAACTGCATTTCCCAACCTTCGGGCGTGTGCTGTTCGGGCAATGCCATCACACCCGCGTTGTTGACGAGAATGTGTAGCGGTTCATTCCATGCCGCAACAAACTTGGCGATCGAATCCCGATCGCTCAAGTCAAGCGGGGCGACATGAATGTTCTGGTTCCCAGTGGTAGCGGTGATGTCAGCCGCCGTTTGCGCCCCAGCATCAGTGTTACGCACAGCCAGCGTGACTTCAGATCCGGTATGAGCCAGTGCCCGCGCCGTCTCTACGCCAATGCCTGATGCCGCTCCAGTGACGATCGCCCGCTTGCCAGAGAGATCGATTCCTGCTGCTACCTCGGGGGCAGTGGAATGCCGTCCAAATGGTGTCGCGATCGGTGCCATCATGCGCTCCTTTACTAGTGCCGAATGTTAGACTGCTTGCAAAAGTTAGGGAAAAGGTTACAGGGGAACTCGGTGCCCCCTTTGGGGATTAGGAGAAGGGGAAAGGGGAAGAAAGATTCCGTTACCCTTTATGAACAGGAATCGCTTGGTTTAAAGACCGTTCGCTCCGAAATGTTCGTTGACCGGTGTTCCTGTCTCGGATGGCGATGTTTTCTCGCGAACTTGCCTCGTCTTGACTTGTTATTAGCGCTGTGATAACCCATCTAAATATGTGCTAACAGCGTTGAGATATCCCTTATCCTGTAGCGCTGTTGGTTGAAGCCGATTGGCTTGGATTGCAGCCCGAACAATATCTTCGGGTGTCACTTTCCCTTCAATATATGCGGAGATGAGCGTGCCATATTTAGGAATGCCTTGCTCTTGGAAGGAACCCTGATATGCGCTCCCTACAAGGTTAAAGGGAGTAATTTGCTGCTCAATTCGTTGAATATATGGATTGTTTCGTGTTGTCGAATTAGTGGAAATTTGTGCATTTACAGCAGGTATTATTACTGTAAATGTTACAAAAGTGAATGCAGTCATAGAAAAGAGGTGTTTCATCGTATTACCTCCAAAAATGATCGGTAATAGTACAAGTGGTATTTTTAGTAACTCACCTCAACTCCTTTGTTTCGTTGCTTGAGTGAAAAGCGATCGCTTCACAAAAACATTGGCACTTGAGAAAAATGCAAGATGTGAGTTGATGAAAAGCTGATTTTCTCGTAGGGACGCACCTTATAGCGCCCCTACCCTGTGTTACAGCAAGCGAGAATAAGAGCGGATTAATCTTGGTTGGCTAGACTCCTTAGTTGGTCATCCACAGCGTTGAGATATCCTCGATCATTCAGAGTTTGCGGTGACAGTCTGTTAGCCTGAATCGCACTCTTGACAACGTCTAAAGCGGTAATTTTCCCTTCATTGTAAGAAACACTAAGTCGATCGTAACTGGGAATACCTTGGTCTTTGAAATAACCTCGATAAGCCTGCTCAGCCAGATTGAAAGGAGTGATTTGATAGATATAGTTTCGGGAAGTGCCTACCTTTGCTGTATTCTCTGCTGTCTCCTGTGCGCGAACAGCAGATGCAGTAGCACCAACCACTAATAACAATGATAAGCTACTAAGAATTAAACGTGTCATGAAAAAACTCCTTTGATCAAAATTTTCAGTTTTCTAATCAGAATTTACTTACCTTTCATCTTGAGTTTCAGCTAAAGAAAGTTGATTTGAGTGAAGAAAGATAAGTGAGTGAAAAATTATGTGTTTTCATTCTCCAACTTTCATCTGATTTAAAACAGTCAAGTTTGTCAAGTTAAGCGATCTATTTCGATAAGCAGATTTTTTAGTGGAATACTGATTGGGTTCTTTCAAAAGGTTTAGTACTCCTTGAAGACCGCCGCATTCCTTTTGACGAATAAGCCAATATAAATACAATTATTCCAGCAATGCCGAGTTTTTTTTCTGTCATCATTAACACAAAAGTACTAATGATTATTGAAGCAAGTAAGCTGTATTTAAACTTGTTTGGTATTTTCATTTCACTAAGCTAGAAATGATTATGGTAAATCTATCAAAGGTGCAAGGAAAATAAAAAATGAAAAATATTATTCATAGAATTTGTATTTTCTCCTATTTATATATATCACTACAACAAAATGTTTCAATTCGGCGTAAACCCTTTACAAATTTTCTATGATACTAGAAGGATATAGTCATAAATTAGCTAAGGAGAGAAGCTATGAATTTGAGGATGATTGTATTTTCTGGAGTTGTAACAGCACTCATTGGCTCGATGATTGGTTTAGCTGCTGCTCGAATTGGTCAACGTGATTTTAATCAACTTAGGTTTGAGAGCAAGGCATATCATGACTTACACGAGAAGTATGCCTTGGTTGGTGCTGGGTTAGGACTAGCAGTAGGCAT
>DATNPT010000247.1:0-5042 GCA_036703075.1 Chroococcales cyanobacterium | reverse complement strand
CCCATAACGATCTAGCGACTGCGGTTACTTTAGCAGAGAAGGATCGCGACGCAGCACAGAGGTTGCTAGAAGATGCTCGTGACCAACTCAAGCTAGCTCAAGAGCTGGGATATGCCAGCGGCGATCGCGAGTATGCAGCATTTGACAAAACAATTCAAAATCTAGAGCAGCAAGTTAAGGCACGTGAGAACACAGCAGGCGCATTTGCCAAGCTTCAAGAACAATTCTCTAGTTTCTTCAACCGAGTATCCGAAGTCGTCAAACCAGGTGATTCCTCAAATAGGGCAGAAGCCAGGAGTGAGGAGTTTTATCTCCCTCTGCCCCTCTGCCCACCCGTCCCATCGCGTTAATCTCAAGAGGTGCTGATGGTTGCAGCAACCGATTTCAAAGATTATTACGAAATTCTGGGTGTCAGTAAGAACGCCACTCCGGAGGATATCAAAAAAGCCTACCGGAAATTGGCACGGAAATATCACCCGGACTTAAATCCTAACGATAAGCAAGCCGAAGCGCGGTTCAAAGAAATTAACGAAGCTAATGAAGTGCTGTCCGACCCGGAAAAACGCCAGAAGTATGACCAGTATGGTCAGTACTGGCAACAGGCTGCGGCGGGTGCACCTCCACCCAGAGGGGCGGGTACACAAGGTTATGACTTTAGCCAGTATGGCAACTTTGATGATTTCATTGATGAATTGCTGGGAGGGTTAGGTCGCAGTGGCGGTCGTACAAGGCAGCGCACAGCTAATTATCGCACTACAAGAAGACCAGAAGGATTCCGGGAATACGCCGACTTTGGCTATGGAGAAGACCCTTTCGACCGCTTCACTGATGTTCCCGCACAGGATACAGAAGCGGCGATCGCTCTCACTTTTTCTGAAGCGTTTCACGGTACACAGAAGCGGCTACAAATTGATGGGGAAACCATCACTGTTCGTATTCCGCCGGGTGCGAAACCGGGAAGCCGCATTCGGGTAAAAGGCAAAGGACAGATGAGTCCTTTTAGTCAGCAACGCGGCGATTTGTATCTGACAATTGAAGTATTGCCTCATCCTTTCTTCAAATTTGAGGGCGACAATCTTGCTTGCGAAGTACCTGTCAGCCCAGAGGAAGCAGTGCTTGGCGCACAAATAGATGTTCCTACGCCCGATGGCAAGGTAACGATGACGATTCCGTCCGGTGTGGATTCCGGCCAAGCACTTCGACTACGTGGCAAGGGCTGGCGCGATCCAAAAGGTAATCGTACCGCTTTGATCGTGCGGTTAAAAATTGTGACACCCAAAGATTTGAGTCCCCAAGAAAGAGAGTGCTATGAAAAATTGCGGCAGGTCAGTAGTTTTGATTCCCGTCAGGGCTTAACGGAGGTGCGGTTATGAGTTCTAACCTGAGTTTGTCTTGCGTGGTGTGGACAGAAGCAGGCGATCGCCTCTATAGTTTCGAGCAAGCCGCCTACCTCACCCAAACCTCGGTTTTATTGCTAGAACGATTTGCCCGCCTGGGATTAATTGAACCTGTAGGAATCATGCTGCGCCGACAGGATCTCTTTCGCGTTGTGCAGATTCAAAGGTTGCACCACGATCTGAACTTGAATTGGGTCGGAGCAGCAATGGTGCTAGACATGGTAACTGAAATTGCCCAACTCAAGGCGCAACTGCGCGCCTACCGTGCTGAATTACAAATTCGTAATTCGTAATTAAGAGCGTTAACAAAATAATTTATTTCTCAGCTAAGGGGCACGATTATGCAACCAACCAATCCCGCGCAATTTACCGAAAAAGCCTGGGAAGCCCTTGTTCGGACTCCCGAAATTGCCAAGCAGTTTCAGCATCAGCAGATTGAGAGCGAACATTTGATGCTAGCGCTACTGGAACAGGAAGGACTCGCCAGTTCTATTTTCAACAAAGCGGGGGTAAATGTTCAAAAACTACACGAGCGCACTATCGACTTCATCAACCGTCAGCCCAAAGTATCGGGGGCTAGCAGTGGTTCGGTATACATCGGACACAGTTTAGAGACGCTGCTCGATCGCGCCGAACAATACCGCAAAGAGTTTGGTGATGAATATATTTCTATTGAACATTTAATACTTGCCTTTGCCAAAGACGATCGCTTTGGTAAAGGGTTGTTTCAAGAATTTGGACTGGATGAAACAAAACTCCGCAACATCATTCAACAGATTCGAGGGAGTCAAAAAGTGACAGATCAAAACCCGGAAGTTAAATATGAAGCGCTAGAAAAATACGGACGCGATTTAACTCAATTGGCACATGAGGGCATACTCGACCCAGTGATTGGACGAGATGAAGAAATTCGTCGCACGATTCAAATCCTTTCTCGTCGGACTAAAAATAACCCCGTGCTGATTGGTGAACCCGGTGTCGGTAAAACGGCAATTGTAGAAGGATTAGCGCAGCGCATTGTCAGTGGTGATGTCCCGGAATCATTGCGCGATCGCAAACTAATAGCTTTAGACATGGGTGCGTTAATTGCCGGAGCCAAATACCGGGGAGAATTTGAAGAACGCCTGAAAGCTGTCTTAAAAGAAATCCAAGAAGCACAGGGACAAATCGTCTTGTTCATTGACGAAATTCACACTGTAGTTGGTGCGGGTGCAACGCAAGGATCGATGGATGCTAGCAACTTGCTCAAGCCGATGCTTGCTCGCGGCGAACTGCGCTGTATTGGTGCCACCACGCTAGATGAATACCGCAAGTACATTGAAAAAGATGCGGCTTTGGAACGTCGTTTTCAGCAGGTGTATGTCGATCAGCCCAGTGTGGAAGATACCATCTCAATTCTGCGCGGTTTGAAAGAGCGCTACGAGTTACACCACGGCGTGAAGATTTCTGATAGTGCGTTAGTTGCGGCAGCTACTCTGTCTGTGAGATATATTAGCGATCGCTTCCTACCCGACAAAGCTATTGATTTGGTGGATGAAGCTGCGGCTAAACTAAAAATGGAAATTACTTCCAAACCAGAAGAATTAGACGAAATCGATCGCAAAATTCTGCAACTGGAAATGGAGCGGCTGTCACTGCAAAAAGAAACAGACAGTGCTTCCAGAGAGCGTTTAGAACGGCTGGAGAGAGAACTTGCACAGTTAAAAGAACGGCAAGTTGCTCTCAATGCTCAATGGCAGGCAGAGAAGCAAATTATCGATCGCATTCGCCAAATTAGACAAGAGATTGAGCGTGTCAACGTAGAAATTCAGCAAGCCGAACGCGATTACGACCTCAACCGAGCAGCAGAACTGAAATACAGCAAACTCACTGAGCTGCAACGACAACTAGAAGAAGCCGAAGCGCGACTAGCTCAAATCCAGACTAGCGGTAAATCTCTGTTGCGCGAAGAAGTCACCGAAGCTGACATTGCCGAAATTATCTCCAAGTGGACGGGTATTCCGTTGAGCAGACTGGTTGAATCGGAAATGCAAAAACTTTTGCATCTGGAAGAAGAGCTACATAAACGTGTGATTGGTCAGGACGAAGCTGTAAGAGCTGTTGCTGATGCAATTCAACGTTCCCGTGCTGGGTTGGCAGACCCGAATCGTCCCATTGCTAGCTTTATTTTCTTAGGCCCGACCGGGGTGGGAAAAACAGAACTGGCAAAAGCTTTAGCGGTATATCTGTTTGATACCGAAGATGCACTGGTGCGGATCGATATGTCCGAATACATGGAGAAACACACTGTTGCCCGTCTCATCGGTGCGCCTCCAGGTTACGTGGGCTATGAAGAAGGCGGACAACTCACCGAAGCGATTCGCCGCCGACCTTATTCTGTAATTCTGTTTGACGAAATTGAGAAAGCTCATCCTGATGTATTCAACGTCCTGCTGCAAATCTTGGATGATGGTCGCCTAACTGATTCTCAGGGACGCACAGTAGATTTTAAAAATACGATCGCGATTATGACCAGCAATATTGGTTCAATATACATTTTGGATGTGGCAGGAGACGATAGCAAGTACGAACAAATGCGCGATCGCGTCATGGAAGCAGTGCGAGAAAGTTTCCGCCCCGAATTCCTCAACCGCATTGATGAAATCATTATCTTCCATAGCTTGCGGAAGGACGAGTTGCGCGAAATTATCAAACTACAAGTGCAGCGTTTAGAGGAGCGACTGCGCGAGCGTAAACTCTTGCTCAAAATCTCCGACGAGGCTCTCGATTGGATTGTTCAGGTCGGTTATGACCCAGTTTACGGTGCTCGTCCCCTGAAGCGGGCGATTCAGCGAGAACTAGAAACTCCGATTGCCAAAGCGATTCTACGCGGCGAGTTCCACGAAGGCGACACAATCTACGTCCATGTGGAACATGAACGACTGGCGTTGAAGCGCTTATCACCTGAACTGGTCAACGCTTAGAGAGGGCAGAGGAGCACAAGGGAGAGATAACTCTTGTACAGACAAGGGTTAATCGCGTCTCTCTTTCAAGATTTAACAACATATCAAAACATTTTTGGAAAAGCTATGACTTCTGAAGATTTTAGAGAAACCAGAACAAATTCAGCATTGCCAATTGTCTTAGGTGTTTTGATGATTCTGCTGGGAATTGCAGCGATCGCAGAACCATTTATTGCCACTATTGCCATCACAATCGTATTCTCCTGGACTTTAATTATTGCTGGCATCGTCCGAATTGTTCATGCATTTCAATCACGTCACAAACGAGGCTTCTGGACAACCCTAGTAGTTGGTATTCTATACGTAATTGGTGGAATTTTGTTGATTAGCAACATCTTTGGTGCTGCGCTCTCTCTCACCTTAGCTTTTGGATTTATCATTTTTATTGAGGGTGTATTGGAGGTGATTGCAGCATTTCAAATGCGTCAAGATCCAAACTGGGGTTGGGTACTATTTAGCGGGATCATGGCTATTATTCTAGGGATTTTTATCCTAGCTCAATGGCCTGTCAGCGCAGTTTGGGTATTGGGAGTATTTGTAGGGATTAATTTTTTGTTGACGGGCCTCTGGATGATCATGCTTTCATTAGCTTCTCGTAGTCTTCCTGACCATAGGACAAGAGTTTAAAGCAGTTATCAGTTAT
>DATNPT010000246.1:0-12781 GCA_036703075.1 Chroococcales cyanobacterium | reverse complement strand
CAGGTCTTTTTTAACGTTGCGGAGGTTCGTGTAAACCTGCGTACAGCCTTGGGAGAGAATAAAGTACTCGACTGAACGCTCGTAGGCATGCCAAGTGGGGAGGATAGAAAGGACGATATCCCCAGGCTTCGGTACTAATACGGCAGGATAGGTTGTGACCTGATGCAGCAGGTTGCCATGAGTGAGCATGACACCTTTGGGTTTACCCGTCGTGCCAGAGGTATATAACAACGTGGCCAGAGTTTCCCGATTGTGCTGAGGGGGTGTCAGTTGATGCGATGCCCCCGCGGCCAGCAGTTGGGAGTAGTTGAAGATTTTTAATGTTTCGCTATCTGTCGGCTGTTCATCAGAGAGCAGGATTACCCATTGCAGCGGCAGGTCATTGATGCGAGAACCCAATCTTTGTAAGGTTTTGAGGTTTTCTACGACTAAACCTATACTGCCGCTATCTGCCAAAATATACAACAGTTCCTCGCGTTCGGCTTGGGCGCTACGCACGACATTCGCTGCACCAGCACTCATAATACCTTGATCGGCTATCATCCACCTAGGACTGTTATCGGCAAACAGAGCGATACGTGGCGGAATCCCTGCTTCATCGGATTCTGGTTGGAAACCTAGTGCTTGCAGCCCAGTGGCAAATTGCTGAATTTGTTGGTATAACTGAGCGTAGGTTACGCTTGACGGCGGAGCACCGTGCGCTCCTACCCCATGAGGGTCTTTGAGGGCAACGATAGTCCCAAAGCGTTGGGCGGCGAGAGGCCAGATTTCCGGAAGAGACTGGACTGTGGAGTAACTGACAGAATGTTGTAAGCGATCGCGTTCTTGTTGCGTCAGTTGAATCGAACTGCGGTTGGCAGGGTGGGTTGTCTGCATCACTCAATCCCTTGAGAATTCAATCTTGTTTGTGTCTATACCATACTCCTGTGCTGATACAGAATAGAGGTTTTTGTAGACACAATTACTTCTGTCTGCGGACTGAGCTATTGAATCGCGAATCGAGATTGAGAAGAACGAGATGTAATTATACTCTTCTCGGTGGTCAGGCTCAGGATTAACCCTCCAGCGAAGCGATCGCCCTCCACTCATTTTAAAGAATTGGTCAGTAGTCCTATCACCCCCTTTATGTCCTACACCTTAGGTAAGTTTTGAAAAAATTTAGTAGATTTGGCTGATGCCTAACCAGGTCTTACCAAGCCAAAGTAGTGTTTGAGGGTTCCTTCAAACACTACACATTGCGCTTGTCCTACAACGAAAAACTACTACGGGATAACTTAGCGCAAGCTTAAAAAGCCATCTGGATTGGAATGCACCACAACTTTAATGCCCAGCTCTATTTCTACGATTCATCTCTTCTGCAACGCTCAATGGCTGCACAAACTTGCAAGAACCATTTTTGCGATTGCCAGAAATGTAAGCTGGGATATCAACAACCAACGCTTAACCTTACCAACTTTTACCAAGTTACTCCGATTCATCCCATTGGTTACCGCCTTGAGTGGTGGGGGGATGATGGAACGCATTTTTGGGATTATCGCAAGTTCGAGACGGTAGACGAAACACAAGTAACAGCACTGATGGCGATCGCTCAGTATGCTTTTAATGGCGATTGTGGTGAAGCGTACCCGATTAACAATGACTTGAGTCAGGGCGATACGTTCTATCGTCTCTGGCTCATCTGCACGAGTTGGGAGGATGCACTGGAGCTGATTGACCCCCATACTAATGAGATCTACCGCTTTCCATTGAGACATGAAAACGCCTCTAAGCTGGCAGAGATTGAGCGAGCCAAAGATTGGATAGATGCATTCGAGGCGAAGCGAAAGCCTGCGCGAAAACGAGTTTGCAGACGCCGCTCAACTCGTCAATCGCTCAAATGAATGCTCAGAGTATTCACTTGAGCAGATAAGTTTTACTCAGTTGCGTTCAAAGGCTAGAAAACATCTGTAGCATCGATCGCGTGTAGGGGACTAACAGGTAAATTTGTTCTGGCTCTACTTGGGTCAAAAGTTCTTCCACGAGTAGCTGTAGCACTTGTCTAATCAGTTTCCACGTCACTCCGATGCTCGGAAAAACTGTAATACACAAAGGAAGCAATTCCTGTTCCACTGCTGCCGTACTCCCCTCTAACACGCTTAACCAGAGGTAAGCCTGGAATACATTGAGATCTCGAATGGTCGAAGCCATGACTCCGGGTTCATTGAGATCTCCTCGACAGCTGCGATCGGTGCGGTACAATTCGGCACTGCGGTAATAAACAATCTCCGCAATCTCCTGAGTGCGAGGTAACATTTGCTGGACAAGAGTCATAGTCTGCGAGTCCGGATGATGGCGGGCAGCTGCTTGGCACACGCGCTGCCAGGGCATGCAGACTTGCTCTTCAATGAATTTGAAATAGGGAGTGAGCAAGACTAGCTCTGGCTGTGTCAGTTGCGCGATCGCAAATCTCGTGCAGAAGTGAAAGGATGTCGTAATAAATCCCAGAGTGTGTAAGTCTTCCGATCTAAATTCCTCGCTGAGTTCGAGTAATACGGGTTCAAGTTCCTTGGCAACTTGTTCGATCGGCGGCATCTCTAGAATGGGACTGGCTGACTGTGCGATCGCATTTATCGGCGGGTGCTGGTAGATGTCCAGTGTCTTGTCGTAAACCTGCCTTACCAACTGGGAAAGGCGCTCGACCTTAGGCAAATTCATCCAGCTAGGAACATAGGAAGAGAGATTCTCCCTTTGTAAGTCGCTATCGGTGTAAAAGTTAAGATCGCGCTTCACCTTGGCAACAGTTGCTGCTCGTCCTGCCGGTAAAGCGACTTCAACCAATTCCAAGATGTTTAAAAAATCTTTTTCTACAGGGAAAGAGGGCCAGTGAGGGACGTAACGGTCAGCCCAAAGCTCAACTAGACGCTGCACTGAAGCACTGTGAACAGAACTGTATTTTGTCATTGCAATTCTCTAATGCTTGCATATCGAGAGGTTCAATCAGCTCGGCTATTCCCCTGAGGCGGTACCCAAACACCAGCTCTCCATCGAGTTCCTAGTGGCTTGAAGCGTAGGTTTTAGGTTGTTTGCGAGCGGAAGCAGAAACAGTAGATGACCCTGGAGTTGTCCAAACAGCAGGAGAACTGAAGTGAGAGAGGATAACGTTTGCTAGTTTACTATCACCTACCCAACGGGCAGTTTAACTCGTAATACAATTTGACCATTTGTATTACGGCTACTGTATTACAGTCTCAACCATGGAAGGCGAAGCCCCATCTATCTAAAGGGAGATTTGTGGTAAAACGAAAAGTTGAGTTGGAAATAGATACAATCAACTTCTCAAGATTTGCTCTAACCGTGTGGCAATCCAATCCATGACTCAGTAAGTGTCTCGTGAAAGCAACAAAATCTTTACTGCAAGTGTTTCAAAGCCGCAAGATGGCGGCTCTGTTGTTTCTAGGTATTGCGTCGGGGCTACCCTATAACTTAACTAGGGATACTCTGAGCGCTTGGATGACGGTAGAAGGGGTAAAGCTGGGTGCGATTGGCTGGTTTAGCTTGGCGAACTTACCCGCAACCCTAAAGTTTATTTGGTCGCCACTTTTGGATCGCTTCGTGCCTCCTTTTTTAGGACGGCGGCGCGGTTGGACTGCGATCGCACAGGTGGCTCTAATTGGGGCGATTGCAGTTATGGCACTGCAAAAACCGACCCAATCACTGCAACTGCTGGCGATTAATGCGATCGCGATCGCGTTTTTGAGCGCGACTCAAGATATTGCCCTTGATGCCTATCGTACCGATGTCCTAGAAGAACGGGAAGTAGGAGCAGGCGTTGCGATTTGGGTCATGGGGTATCGGCTGGCCTTATTAATCACAGGCGCTCTTGCCCTACGTTGGGCAGAACAGTTTTCTTGGCCGGTTGTCTATCTATTTATCGCCGCCTTAATGGGTATAGGGCTAGTGAGTGCGATTTGGGCTCCCGAACCCGTTTCGGAAGAGGCGGCACGAACGCCTCAAACGCTTTTAGATGCCGTGTATCTACCCTTCATTGATTTTTTTCAGCGATTGGGCATACGGCGAGGTATCTTTATTTTGCTGTTTATTCTGCTCTACAAGCTCGGTGATTACCTCGTCGGCAATATGACTAATCCCTTCCTGCTTAAGACAGGCTTCACTCTGGCTACGATTGGGGATATCAAGGGAGGAATGGGCTTAGTAGCGACCATTGTAGGTGGTCTAGTCGGTGGGGTAGTTCTGAGTAAAATTGGAGTCAATCGCTCGTTGTGGGTATTTGGGGGCCTGCAAGCGATTAGCAACCTAGCTTATTTTTTCCTAGCGCTAGCGGGAAAAAGCTACCCTCTGATGGTTCTCACGGTCAATATCGAGAATTTCTGTGTCGGATTGGCGACAGCCGCATTTCTTGGCTTTTTGATGAATCTGTGCAATCCATCGTTTTCTGCTACTCAGTATGCGTTGCTGTCTAGTCTAGTCGGGATGAGTAGAGATATACTGGCTTCCCCTGGTGGTGAGATTGCCCAACGAACAGGTTGGCAACTCTACTTCTTTTTAACGTTTGTCATCTCGTTACTGGGGTTAGTGTTTCTGCCACTATTCGCGCCGTGGAATTCTCCGTCTACCCCAACACCTGAAACTAGAGGGGGAATGGGTAATAGTTAAGGATGAGCCGGAACTGCTTCCAGCACCCGACGCTCAGACTTTTCCTCGATGTTTGTTTGACTTGTCGATCGAGAATAACTTGCTCGTCTGTTGGTAAGAGCTGTTGAAGGCAATATACCGGAAGTTGCGATCGAGCGCTGCAATCTGGTCAGTTTTACTTTATCCATTAGGGAAGGAGTTTGAGTCTGACTCATTGTTAACCTCCCGATGTGGGATTCAATTTAAATCATTGTTCGTACTGCAACTTTTTAGTAAAAATAGCGATCGCATCGGTGAGAGGTTCAAGGATAACAGTTCACTCCTCCTCTAAGCTACTGGCTGTTACGGTAATAATCACCGTTGCTTGACTTTTTGTCATAGCTGTAAAAGAACTAGATATCTCCGTTAAGTTAATGACACATCAAGTAAAATCTCGTTCTCCTTGGATGTTCATCCCAACGCTTTATTTTGCAGAAGGAGTTCCTTACGTCATTATCAATACAGTTTCTATTATTTTTTATAAAAGAATGGGGCTAGAGAATGCTCAAATTGCTTTTTGGACGAGCCTTCTCTATCTACCTTGGGTGATAAAAATGTTTTGGTCGCCTCTGGTTGACACATATTCAACCAAAAGAAATTGGATTATTTACACTCAAGTCGCTATGATGTGTTGCTTGAGTTTTGTCGCCTTTTCTTTCCAACTCCCTCACTTTTTTATAGTATCTTTACTAGGGTTGACTCTTGGAGCCTTTATCTCAGCTACCCATGATATTGCGGCTGACGGATTTTATCTCTTAGCTTTAACTCAAGAACAACAAGCCTTTTTTGCCGGAATTCGTTCAGTTTTCTATAGGCTAGCTAATATTTTTGGTTCAGGCGTTACAGTGGTTTTAGCCGGTCAGCTTGAAGTTAGGATTAAGAATATCTCTATCAGTTGGACTCTGGCTATCGGTTTGTCGGCTTTAGTCTTTGTCTGTATTTCTATTTTCCATTGGTTTATTTTGCCTGTAGTTGAGTCAGATTTAGAACAAAAGCCAAAATCTGTAACCGAAAAAATTCATTTTTGGTCAGTTATCCATTCCTATTTTCGCAAAGAACATATCGGTAGCATTTTGGCGTTTATTTTGCTATACCGACTTGGGGAAGCGTTGCTAGGAAAAATTGCTTCCCCTTTTTTATTAGAGCGAAGAGAACTGGGGGGCTTGGGACTATCCACCTCCGAGGTAGGTATAGCTTACGGAACCTTAGGCGTTATTTCTTTAATTGTTGGAGGCATTATAGGGGGAGTATTGATTTCTAAGTATGGGCTAAGAAAGAGCATTTGGCCTTTGACGCTAGCCGTTCACTTACCGAATCTTTTTTACGTCTATATGGCTTATATGCAGCCTCCGAATGAATTGGTTTATCTTTTGGTTGCATTAGATCAATTAGGTTATGGATTAGGGTTTACAGCCTTTAGCGTGTATTTGATGTATATTTCGCGAGGGGAATATAAAACTTCACACTTTGCCATCTCGACGGGCTTTATGGCTTTAGGGATGATGCTTCCTGGATTAATCAGTGGTTATATTCAGCAAGCTGTTGGTTACCCAGTGTTTTTTATTGTGGTGTTTTTAGCAACTATTCCTGGTATGGTAACGCTCTGTTTTATTCCTTTAAAGAACTGATGCGATTTTAGATTTTCTAGCAACTAGATGAAATACACCCTACATCAGGCCGCCCAGCCGTGTCCCCCTAAAAATCTACATATTGCCAAGAGGAAATGAGGAGACTACCCAGATCTGGAACCAATGTTCCCCTAGTCCCCGAGTTAGCCTCAACTCACGACTTAACGATCGCACCCGTTGGTGGATGATGAGACAGCGTCAGTTGAATAAGATTAAGCCATTACCTAAGCCCCCAACTGGTGACAGGGGAGAAAACTTATGAGGTTTAATTTTAATCCACCTATATTTGTCGGGACAATCGTTCTGTTTGTCGCTATAGTTACTGCCGCTCTATTCGGCTACCTGCTATCTCAGTTCATTCAAGGATTCTTGCCCGTTGATGCTCTAAGTTTTTTAATCGCGCTGTTTCTCTTCGCCGCAACTGCCTTCCTGACTTACGTACTGTTACGGTTCATCAGAAAACAGCGATCTCCATCAGCATCGACACGAGTGGTACTAACTGAACCTCTAGAAAAGTCGTTGGAGGAACCGTTTTTCCGGCAACCTAGAATGCTCTTTGAACCAACCAAGAGTCCAGAGGAATTGGAGCGTGAGGGTCGATAATCGAATGTATCAAGTCCCCCGAAACTCGCTAGACTAAACAGCAAGGGCTTTACAAAGCTTAGCTCGCTTCTCAGAAACGTTTACGTTGACTCCAAACATGGCTATTTTTCGGCAATATATCGCTCCCTTCCTAATCGTACTGGTGTTTTTGGTGGCGCTACTAGCCGTCAGCGCTCGTATCTTCCTGCCCTCAGATATGGCAGCACCTGCACCGATTGAGAATGTTGAGTCTGCTAGCGTGCAGTCACCGACAGCAGGGGCAAAGGCTGAACTACCAATAGCTGATGATTCGGCTTTACCGACATCCGCTAGAGCGGTTGTCAATTAAACGGCTGCTGGTACTAGTGTCTAGTCAGATATTACCGGGTTACCAGTTGCGTGTTGGAACGAAGCGGGAACAAGAAAGCTTATTGACATTTCTCCAGCGGAGTTACCAAGAGCTTTTCCCAGAGCAGAAGGATTTTTCCCATCTGAGTGTAACGGTTAAGCAATACTTTTCTAGGGAAACGCCGCTCTGGTGGGTTGAGCCAGTTGTAGCATCTGTTGGCCAAGAGGCATCGCTTGTCCCGTCATCGCCCTTACTCAGCGAACCGATTGCCTGTCTGTGGATGGGAAATGCGATCGATCAAGTCGGAGGAAATCGCTACGCGCATGTTTTTTTACTGTACGTAGTGCCAGAGTACCGGCGTCGGGGGATTGGTTCGGCGCTGATGCGTCATGCGGAAAATTGGGCAAGGACAAGAGGCGATCGCCAAATTGGTCTTCAAGTCTTTCAATATAATCAGCCTGCCATTACTCTTTACCGTCAGTTGGGCTACCAAACTCAATCGCTGTTGATGGTTAAACCGCTTTCTTCTCAGTCGCCTGAATAGCTTGAAAAAAAATAAGCGACCAATTCCTTTGTATTTTGCTGGACTGATTCCACATTTTGCAAGTCAAGGATAGCGCGTAGTTCATCTGACTCGCGAGCGATCGCTTTAACTTTTTTGAGATACCGCTTGCCAACTGGCGACTAATCAAAAGCCTCTGGCAGAGCTAATTAATTAAACTGATACCAAATTTTATATACTCTCTTAGTATCTACCGCTTTACACTCCTATTGAAACGCATTTCCTAGTATCTCTTTGAGAGTGTCTTTCTAGTTCTGTTGACCACGAGTATAGCCACTGCGTTGAGGCGATCGCTCTTTTATAAAATATCACACTATCTTTACGTAAAGTATAACAAAATAAACTGCAAAATGATATATTAAACCTAAGCAAAGAGCCAGTGATTTGGCTTCAACCTCTGACACTGGCTCTAGTACAGCGTGGCGGAAATGACCCACCAGTTTAAAAAGGTTAAAAAGCTTACTGTACAAGCTTTCTTCCTTCTGCCTGCTGCATAAGAGCCTCCTGTCTTCTGCCTTCTTGCACTAGCCCCAACCTTAATAAGTTGGAGGCTTTTTTAAGCATGACAGATCGAAACAACAATTGGCAGGACTATTGGTACATTCGAGTCCCAAAAGCACGATGCCCAAAACTCGATTTTCATTTCTTTCAACAAGTCGGCTTAGCTGGGAAAGATGACTGGGGCAACTACTACTAGGACATTGGGGAGATTATCGGCATCCAATATACTGCTGAACGCAATAAAATAGGACAGTGGTCTTACTTGATGCGCTACCTCAACGGCGATTACAATCCATCATTAAATGGGTTAGATGATGGCTATTTTGAGCCAGAATCTCGTTTAGTTGCTGACGATACAATTTTGTAAGGGGAAGAATAAAATAGTTCAGCTTATAGGGGGCAGGGGGTTGCACCCCTACAGCTCTTACAAATAACAGGTGTAGAAGTAAGTGAGAACTTTTTTGGAAGTGTCTCAAGTCGCGAACTGCGATCGCCTTCTTGAGGTATATGCATATACCATGCCACTTGTCAAGTTAATTATCTAGTCGAACAAAACAGCCCAAAGTCGCAAAACAATACTCAGCGATTGTTAAGCGATTAAGCCCCCTACACAAAGCCTCTATTGATGAAGCCGGTAAGGGCAAAACACAACGTAAAAATCATGCAAAGCTTGCCCCTCCAGTATGAGCTACTGCCTCAATCCCGACTGCCCCAGACCTCAGAATCCAGATGATGCCAAATTTTGCATAACCTGTGGCACGAAATTACTGCTCAAAGACCGCTACCGTGCCATTAAACCTCTCGGTGCAGGCGGATGCGGTCAAACTTATAAAGCGATCGATCACGACCGTCTCAATCATCCTTGCGTGATTAAACTTTTTCTATTGCCGCCCGAACAAGACTTGAAGGCAACAGAGTTATTTAATCAAGAAGCAGTTCGCTTATATGACTTAGGTAAACACGACCAAATACCGGAACTTTATGCCCATTTTGAACAAGATAACCGCTTGTATTTAGTACAAGAGTTTATTGATGGGCAGACGTTATGGGAAGAACTAGAGGGGCAGGGTTTACCTATCTATGGGCAAGATAAAGAAGGTCAAATTCGATCGCTTTTAGCTGACTTACTTCCCGTCTTGAAGTTTATCCACGACACAGGAGTCATTCACCGGGATATCAAACCAGCGAATATTATGCGCCGTTCCGGTGATGGCAAAGTCATCCTGATTGATTTTGGCGTAGCTAAACAGGCAACGGGAGCGCTTTTAGTCGGCAAGGGAACAATGATTGGTACGCTAGGATATGCGCCCGCCGAACAACTGCAAAGTGGCGAAGCTTATCCAGCTAGCGACCTTTACGCCTTGGGGGCAACTTGCATTCATCTCCTGACAGGGACGCATCCTTTCAATTTATACAACGCCCTAGAAGCTCGTTTGATGTGGCGAGAACACTTGCCAACAGGGATTAGGGTTAGCTCTCAGTTAGCAGAGATACTGGATAAATTAGTACAACATTTGGTTAAAGACCGTTATCAATCGGCAGATGATGTTCTGCACGATCTCAATCCTACTGCTGTTCATCTTTCTCCTCAAGGCGCGTCGTTGGCATCAGAAAAAGGTATAGATTACAGCCGATTGCGAGACTTACTAGCAACAGGAAACTGGAAAGAAGCGAATGAGGAAACCCGGCAAAAAATGCTGGAAGTCATGGGACAACAGCAGCGAGACTATCTAGATAATGAGGATATCCAACGCTTTCCTTGCACGGATTTACGCACGATTAACGAATTATGGGTTTACTATAGCAGCGATCGCTTTGGGTTTAGCGTACAAAAGCGGATTTGGAAAGACGAAGGCGGCAGACCTGGAGTGTATAACTTAGCCGTTTATGAGAAGTTTGGCGAGCGCGTTGGTTGGCGTGAAAATGATAACTGGAAACTCTATTGTGAGCTAACTTTCTCTTCAGATTCTGTTCTGGGACATCTCCCCCTAGGGATGAGTATCGGATGGGGAACTGGCGCGATTGAGTTTGTGGGAGTGGAGGGGGCAGTTGAAGTTGACTGTCTCTTCTCTCGTCTAGAGGATTGCGAACTTTAGGATGGTTGACTTAGAACCCTGTCCAGTCAGGTGCAACCCTTCTATTTTTTGAGTTCTCTGCAAAGATGAGAACCAGTAGACAAAGCTTAATCGCTCACTTAGCACCGATCTGCCATAATGCTAGAGCATCTAATTGACGCTCTCTTGATCGCAGCGCCAATTAGCCCTCTAACTATTGCCCTAGCGTCAGACAGCGCTGGGGTTCCTTCATTGATGAACACTCTTCGCTTTCTTAGTTAGATTTTACAATCTCTTGGGATCAATTTTCTAGCGATTATCGAGAATTTTTGAGAATAATTTTTAGATTATTGATCAACCGATGCTCAAGGTTGTGATGAAGAGTCTTTGAACTGCGGTTCCTCATCTAACACAACTTCGTTGGAAACGATGGGTTTGACAACGACTCGACCGTTTTCAACGACAGTGCAGTATTGAGGTTTCTCCGTGTGCTCAGCATTAACTGAGGTTTGCTCTGCCAACTGATTACAGCGGTAAATGTTCGTCTGCTGTTGCGCGTTGAGTGCAGCGGCACAACAAGCAGTATTTGGAAGTGACATATAGAACACAACTAGGTGTATATTTATTGTCCCACTAATTTAGTGAAAGGCATTGTTGTAAACCGTAATCGTCGAGTCCTATTAAGCGTACTGGCTAAAGGTCTTAAGGGCAGTCACGTTCAGCCCTAGTAAAATGCGATCGCTCAGGAAGTAGTGGGCTAGCTTTTTTTGCAACTTTAATTACTGTGCAGCCTTTTGAGTTTTAGCTCCATCGCACAGGTGGCGTGAAGTGTTAGCGAAGCGGGACGAAGTCCAGCTATCCCCTAGGGAATCGCTTTCCTTAACTAAAGCATTCGTCCGCAGATAATCCCACACGCGATAGCGAAGCGCTGCTGCGAAGCGCAGATCGCAAGCATAAGCCAGTTCATCCAGTTTGAGAATGCGCTCCACATCCCACAAAATGATTGTGCGATCGTCCCCGGCAGAGGCAATTTGTTTACCGTCGGGACTAAACGCCACTCCCCAAACGTTCCCTTCATGTCCCGTTAGCGTGGTTATTTCTGTCCCGTCTATTTTCCAGAGTTTGAGTGCGCCAGTTGCGCCTCCAGTTACCAGCATTTGACCGTCTGGACTGAAATCAACGGCCATCATGCCTCTAGTATTGCCCTTGAGAGTTTTGAGCAACGCGCCATCGCTCGTCCAGAGTTTAATCGTGTCATCCATACTCGCAGTTGCTAAGGTGCGACCGTCTGGACTGATAGCAACTTCCCAAACCCCACTGCCATGACCTTTCAACGTCTTGGAAAACCGACCGTCCAAACTCCACAACCGAGCTGTACCATCTGCACTGACGGAAACGAGCCTCTTTCCATCGGGGGTAAAGTCCACATCGTAAACCCTAGCCCGATGTCCTTTGAACGTTTTCAGCAAAGTGCCGTCCGACTTCCACAGTTTCACAGTTTTATCGTCGCTGGCAGAAGCGAGTAGCTGACCATCTGGGCTTGCGGAGATATCCCAAACTCCCGCCCCATGCCCTGTTATAGTTTTCAGCAGCGTCCCGTCGAACTGCCAAAATTTAATCGTTTGATCTTCATTGGCGGTAGCAAGGATGGGCTGGTTCGCAGAGTTGGCAAAGCTGCCAGCAGAGAGGAAAGCAACGGACTGAACGGCAGCCTTATATCCGGAAAAAGACTTCAGCAACGTACCGTCTCGCGCCCATAGTTTAAAACTGCGATCCGAACTGGCTGAAGCTAGCATCTGACCGTCTGGGCTGAAATCTACATCCCAAATCGTGCCGCGATGTCTGTGCAGAACTTTCGAGAAAGGGTTTATCGGATTCCAGACTCGAACGGTATTGTCATCACTGGCGGAGACAACAATTTCACTGTTGGGAATAAAGGTAACGCCTCGAATTCCAGATTGATGCCCTTGGAGAACTTTCAACAGCGTCCCATCCGGCTTCCAGAGGTTTATGGTTTGGTCGGCGCTGGCGGAAGCAATGACATCGCCTGCTGTGCTGACAGCGACTTCAAACACTTCCGAACTGTGACCGCTAAGAGTTCGTAGCAGCGTTCCGTCGGGTTGCCAGAGTTTGATAGTGTTGTCAGCGCTGGCAGAGACGATGGTGGGACGTTTTGTGCCACTCTTGTCTGCAACTAAGGCGAACTCAACGTCCCAAACGGCAGAGCTATGCCCTTGTAAGGTTCTCACCAGTTCGCCGTCGAGAGTCCAGAGTTTGACCGTACCGTCTGCGCTGCCAGAGGCGAGCAGGTTTCCATCTGGACTAAAGGCAACACCCCAAACCCCACTTTCATGTCCTGTCAGAGTTTCGATTAGTTTGCCATCAACGCTCCACAGACGAATGGTGCTGTCTTCACTGGCAGAGGCAATGCGCT
>DATNPT010000245.1:0-3661 GCA_036703075.1 Chroococcales cyanobacterium | reverse complement strand
GAGGTGAACATGAAAGCATTGGAGACGATGGAGCGGTTGCCTTGAGTAAAGCCAACGATTCGTGCTGGCAAACTATTCACTCTCACGGTATCCCCAACGTTTTTTACACCTAACGAACTCAACGTCGTGCGATCGACAATTGCCGTATAAGGTTCTTTGAGAGCACTGATACTTCCCTGCTGGATGTTGACTGGCGCAAACAATTGCCCGTTTGGGTCAAATCCAATCACTCTCACGTAGGTAATCTCACTCGCAGGGCTGCGCCATAATGCGCTACTGAACGTAATAGCTTCTGCTCGTGCCACGCCTGGAACCTGCCGCGCTGTAATAAGCTGCGAGATTGGCATGGGTAGTGTCAGTTCAATCTGCACCCAGCGATCGGAGGCGACCCAAATATCAGCAGTAGAATTATGAATTAACTGACCCGTTGAGCGAGTAAACCCGTTAAAAATACCTGTTTGCAGGGTAACTAGCATTACCGCAAACATAATTCCTGCCAGAGCTACCAGGAAACGGGGAAGGTCTTCGAGCAGGTTTTTACGGGCAAGAGAAACCATAAAAAACGTTTTTTATAAAATTGGCTTTCATGTATTTATTTAAAGCCAGTATATAAGTGGCTCACATCATACCATTTCACTTTATAGCCGCAACCAATACTTGGCATTTTGGTAATAGGTAATCGCTGGAGTTAGAGCCAATTACCCATTACCCATTACCTACTTATCTTTATCAAGCTTTTCAGGAATTGGTATCAGATTTAGAGTTGTCCAGGTTTTATCTCCCACTATCCCGTCTGCAACAATCCCTTGCGCTTTTTGAAAAGCCATTACAGCGGCTTTCGTTGCAGGACCAAAAGCACCATCAGGCGCTCCTGGATTAAATCCTAGTTTTTGTAAACGTTCTTGGAGTTGCTTCACTTCAGATCCAGTTGCTCCTTCCTGGAGGGGTAGGAAAGGCTGTGAGGGGGTGTCGCGCCACTTTTGGGAAAATTCTTCCAAGACTTGCTTGGAGACTTGTCCTTGCAGCCATGCGATCGCATGATCTTGGTGAGGTAGACCGCGATAATACTTGTAGGTTTCCAGCAGATTAACTGTAGCGATGGGTACAACGGTCGGTGGAGGCGAACTCCTCAGTACCTCCCAAGTTTTGGGGCCAACGATGCCATCGGCATCCAAGCCTTTATACTTCTGGAAAGAGATAACGGCTTGTTTAGTGCCAGCGCCAAAAGCGCCGTCAATGGGACCGGGATTAAGACCATGAGCTTTAAGTAACTGCTGGAGTTCTTGGACTTTCGCTCCTGTGGAGCCTTCCCTTAAATAATTTTCTAGGGAAGGGTCGAGGCGTTTGCGTACCTCGTCGCGTAATCGAGGCAATTGGCTGTACAACCAATCACCGGGACATTGCGTGGGTGAAAAGTCTCGATGTCCTTTGATATTATTCGGGTCGATTTTGCAGGACGAGCAAATAGAAACACATAACTCCACTAGGCTGTCCCACTGTGTCGTACTCATTTGGTGGGTGACAAAGGTACCTTCATTTTCAATTCCTGGTGACTCGTTGCCTTTATCATTGCCAGCATGAGCCGAGCGAATACATCGCCCTCGTTTAATCGCATCTAAAGACCCTTGCCTACCTTCGAGTAAAAATCCGCCCGTGGTGTTCAAAAAGTTGTGACCGGAATCTACCCAGCCAAAGCCATCCATGTGGGCTTTTTGAATACTTCTGGCAAACTCTTGCGCTCCTGCTATCGAGCCTTTAGATAGATCGTTGGGAGGATTGGGAGTAGCGGTATGGTGAATGACGATGTATTGCGGTTGAGTGACTGGAGACCACTGTTTTGGGGGTTTGGCACCCCAGTCTTTAGCAGAAATGACACGAGCCGTGAACGACATCCTTACCTCCTTCTATCCAGTTATCATGACTGAGTTATTTTTGGCACCACTGGATTATCACTTGTGTAAATTGGCTGTAATTAAGGTCTAGCTTATTGTAAAAAACTCATCGGTGTACTGTTGTCCTCACACAATGAATAGTAATGAAGCGATCGCACTGGAAGAAGTTAGGCTTTTTTGCTTGCCGAATATCCGTCCTGAACGAATTTCTGATATTAACCAGTTTGTGGATGATCTGGCGAGGGTTGAATCACCTAGCAATGCCTGTAATCAGTATTCGTATGAGGCAACTGCTAATTCGATCAGAAGACATAATTTATTGCTATACCTGCAACAAATGGCAGCCCTGAACCCTCAAATTTTGTTAGTTGGAGAGGCTCCAGGGTATCGAGGATGCCGTTTAACAGGCGTGCCGTTTACGAGTGAGTTTATCTTGGTGAATGGCTTGGAAAAACTGGGTTTATTTGGGCAAGCCAGAGGCTATCGAATCAGTGAGAAGTCGGAAAAACTATCTCGTGAAGCTAGTGCCAGCATGGTTTGGGAAACGTTGGAGACAACTCAAGTTATTCCCTTAATATGGAATGCATTTCCTTTTCACCCGTTTCAAACTAATAACGAACGCTCCAATCGCAAACCTAAAGGGACTGAGCTACTCATCGGTCAAGACTTTTTACAAAGACTAATTCAATTGTTTGATATTAAAAGAGTTGTTGCGGTTGGGAATACAGCTGCATCTTCTCTCAAGAGGCAGGGTATCGATTATCAGAAGGTTCGACACCCCTCTCACGGCGGAAAAACCCAGTTTACTATCGGCATCAGAGAAGCGATCGCACTTTGTCGAAAAAATCCCTAGTTGTAGATGTTTGCACCCATCGTTGCTGTTGGTTCAACGGAACTTAGCCAGATTGACTTAAATTACTTCAGAAGGTTCCATGGGCGCGACTCTGATGCCGAGAATAGGGACTGTACTGGAACTTTACTGAGTTGGTCCTACCATGAGGAGCGATCGCACGTTATCCAGAATTTTTTGACGCTGTTCTTGGGTAAACGTGGAGACTAACTTCGTCCGCGTCGAGAGCATGAGGGATTGCACTTTCGATTGTTGATCGGGAGTAATATTCATCGCCGCAAACGCCTCACCAAACCCCTTGCCAGATGCCAATGTTGCACGGAACTTGTCTCGCTGGTCTGGAGTTACAATTTGTTCGAGCTGAGATTGAGTATCAGTAGCAAGTTCCGCCATTTGGATTTTCTGTTGTGCTGTTAGCTCAACACCCGATAGGACGGGAAATAGCTGGGTTAATGCTGAAATAGAATCTGCAGGCGATTGAGCTTTCACGACGACGGGTGTCATAACAATCGCCGCCGTAGACATTGCCGCGATCGCGCCAAAGCTTGCCAACCCTCTGACTAACCCTGGTATAAGTTTGAGTTTCATCTTAACCACCAATCCTCAACTTTTTGGGCAATCCTCAAGTTATAAGAATAAAAGAAGCCCGTCAATAAGATCGCGGTCACTTTATCACTTGTCACTCTAGGAAAAGTATATATACTTGCAAGTTGAAATACGCCTTGCGTCAGGGCGTACAGCCGTCATTGGTGTCAACTTAAGCCCTAGCGACTTCTAGGAAGCTGTTGGCGAATTAGCGAAGGGTCAAGCCCCACGCTCCCAAGCCTGGGTGGAGGGACTATCTTGAGGTAGTAGCTTAAGTGCAGCAAAACGAGACTGCCTTGTCTGAGATCGAGGAATTGCCCTGAGCCAATTAAAA
>DATNPT010000234.1:0-12209 GCA_036703075.1 Chroococcales cyanobacterium | reverse complement strand
TAAAGGCTACCCCTCCCAGGACGCGATCGAAGTCACTCGTCGATTGAGTGGTTTCGTAACTCGCCAGCAACCTCAAATCATTTTTAGGAAGAAGATTGAGTGTAGTAGTAGCCGTGTTAGGTCGAGTTCCACTATCTGGTCGATCTGCAATCTGTGCCAGGTACCGATAAGCGCTGAGGTTAACATCAGCCGAGCGCAATTGGGCATGGCTACAGCATGCTATGGCAAGGGTAACCATAAAAAGTAGGAGAAGACGTTGAAGCCGTGCGATCGCAAACACTTTACTCTTACCAAAGCAGTAGGTACACGCTGTCATTGAAAAACGAAGTGACTGATACTCTCTATCTCAAAGATTGCAACGGATAGAGTTCAAATAAGCTACGGAATAATGCTTTTAACGCTTGTAGCTCGTTGGCAACTTTAGGCTGCTGCCAATGGTGGGTTCGGCAGAAAATAAACTCGATCAACTGTCTGTGCTGTTCGGGAGTTAGGTCTAAAAACGAGCAAGCGATCGTTTCACCCACTCGGACGACTTTTGCCTTGATTTGCATGGGTTCTCCAGGAACTGAGAAGTCCAACGTCTGACCGATAGTTAGAGAGAGGTTCTCTGCACTCTCAAATGCCACTCCACTTTCCGAAATATTAATCAGATGGGAGAAATAAGATGATGTATCGGAATCATCGGATACACTAATTTGGCAACGATCTGAGCATTTCACTCTCAAGCCCTCTCGTTCTTCCACCAAATCGATTCCAGCAATAATGCTAATTCCTAAAACCAGCGCAATGAACTGCGCCCACAATAGGTTAATCACCTCAGCGTCAATGAAGTAATCAGCCTTATGTGCCCTCAAAATACTAATAACGACCGCTGCTAAGTTGAAACTCATCAAAATAATCAGAGGTCGCATTAATTTTATGTCGAGAGACGTTTGTGTCTGGCTCAACCCTTTATCCGTTACTTTAAACTTAACTTTACGATTAGGTAACAACAACGTACTGAGCAGTGTAGGAACGAGATAAAAACATTGCAGGGCATTATAAGCATACGTCACCAAAATCGTTCGGCTACCAATCACCCAAGACACTAGCAGTAACCCAGCAAAATAGTTGGGTACCCAATAATTAATGATTTCGGGGAGGCTCGTATCCATAGAGCGCATGCCAAATAAGAAAAACAAAGCGGGGGCAACATAGCTCACACTTTGCGTGGCTTGATCGATCCAAAATAGAATTCCAGACAAATGGTTGATTCGCTGAATCAGATTTAAGCCCGGAAGAAACGTCGGATTGTATTTGGTGTATAGAAGCTTGAGGGTTCCTTCTGCCCAACGAATTCGTTGCACTAGATAGGAGGAGAAGTTTTCAGGGGCTGCACCAACACTGACTAATTCATTCAGAAAAATAGACTTGTATCCCCTGGCTTGAAGCATCATTCCCGTAGTCCAATCTTCAACGATAGTACCTATGGGAATCCCGCCAATCTCATCCACATACTTTCGCCGCATTACGCTAGACGTTCCCGTACAGACAACACTGTTAGTAAAGTCACGACCGGGCTGGATGATGTTATAAAAGACCGTTTGCTCGTGCGGGATAAGCCGACCCCCTAAATTAATTTCGGGTTGGTCGGGGTTGTAGAAGTTTTGAGGCGTTACCACCATCGCGACTTGAGGGTCTTCAAAAAAACCGATGGTTCGCTCTAGAAAATTTTCTAAAGGAATGAAATCCGCATCAAAGACAACAAAAATCTCTCCTTTTGCCGACTTCAATCCATTGTTGAGATTACCGGCTTTAGCATGAGCCGAATCAGGACGAGTTAAATACTTACAACCCAGTTCGTCAGCGAGTTTTGCTGCTTCAGGTCGTCTGCCATCATCGAGCAACCAAACTTGTTTATGGGGATAGCGCATCGCTTGACATCCCACAATCGTCCGTCTCAAAACAAACATTGGCTCGTTGTAGGTGGGAACAAACACATCTATGGTAGGAGTGTATTGCCCATTTTTAATGCGTTGCTCTCCACGATCGGCTTCTGGGCTACGGTTTGTTGGAATTAACGTTTGGTAGCTGAGGATAGTGACATTGAGAATCGCAATAAGCTCCATTAGGAACAGGGCTAAACTAATTGCTCCGTTATACCAATCTAGAACCAGAGTTTCTGTTACTCGCCAATGTAAGTAACGAAGATTGAGAAAAGATGCACCCAGTATTAATGCAATTTTGAGCCATACAGGAGGTTTGCCTGTAAAAATCGAACGACAGATGAATGTTACGCCTAGCACTATCACTAAAGGTAATAGTATTTCAGCTTTATTAACGATGCCATTTAAACTTTGGCTTAAAACCACCCAATCAATGATAAAGAAGGCAGTAACGAGAGAGAAGAAAAAGAACTTCCAAGACCGAAAACTCATCCGGTTTTACCAAAGTGATAGGTTAGCTAACAACGTATTTTCTTGCCCGATATTAACCTTTGCGATCTGTCCGACTTGACAGAATTGTGCCGAACTTTGATAGCCGTCGATTAATTCTTGAGGATGATCGAGTTCAATCCTCACCTGAGCTAACTGCTGATTCTTAATATCCGGCGGATTTACCGCTACGTCTTGCCCTAACCTCGGTTCACCGGATAACGAAGAACGAATAGTTTTTACCCGACCATTCAGCTTCAAGTTGTTGGCATAAAGTTCAACTTGTGCCGGACTACCAATTTGAATTCGCTTCAGGTCATCAATATTAATGAAGGCATCTACCCAAAGTTGTTGGCAATTTAATTGCTTCAGCAAGGGTTGTCCCGAATTCACTCGCTCTCCGTCCTGAACCATGACTTCCCACAGTACCCCTTTACTAGAGGCTAAAACGGGGTAGTCTTTTTGCTCTTCTGAAGACGTTTCAACCTGAGCAATGGCTTTTTTCTTGGCTTCAATACTGACTTGGAGTTCAGTTTTGCGTTCTAGGAGGTCAGCCAGTTGTGGATTGTCGTCTTGGGTATTCGTCCTTATCGAAAATGCATTCCGTGTTAATTGCGGTACTTTACTTTTTAAGCGTTGTTGTTCTGCCAATTGAAATCTAGCGGTTTCCAGCCGATTTTTAGCTGCCTCAATTTGCTCTCGACTTACTTTCCAGTTATTGAGTACTTCTTCTACTGCTAAACTAGATATCGCTCCCTGATTACCGAGGAAGCGAAATTTTTTGTATTTAGAATAAGCAGTCTCTGCGTGTTCCCGTGCAATTTTTAAGTCGATTTCAGCCTGCTTGACCGTTTGCTCGGCTAGCCGAACGGCTGTATATCTTGAACTCTGCTCGCTTTCTGAGGCGAATTGGGCAAGAGCTACTTCTTGAGCGCGATTAATCTGTTGCTGGTTTCCTTTGGCTGGAGTTACTCCACTCGATTGCTTTATTTCTCGGATTTTCGCTTCAATCGACTCTAACTTTGCTTTATCGGCAACTAAATCTAACTTAAGACCCTGCAACCATTCGGAAGCTACTAACGGTTCATTGACTTTTAACAGCAGTTGCTTAGGAGTTACAGGCGTACCTGAGTTTAGATCTGCTTTCGCCCGAATTTGCCCGCTCAAGGGCGAGGTAACTGTAATAATTTTGCCGTTAATGAATGCCTTCGTCGCTGCGACTGACGTGACACGATTTGCCATCAGAGAAATCCCCCATGCTAGCAGTCCTACGCCTGCGCTAAGCAGGATAACTCTATTGAGTAAACGAGATAGGGGCTTCTGGGAATTTTTGATTTCGGGTTTAGGCTTGGGAGGAGCTGTTAAATCCTTGGTATTCGGGTGTGTTAAATCCTTGGTATTCGGGGGATTGAGCAGTTGCTGTTGAGGATTAGCTATGGTCATAAGTTCAATCTCTTTGTATCCTAAGAAAGCAAGCAGGATTTAGAGCAGTTGTTGGGTCATATTCCCAATTTCACTGCCTACCTAAAAACTTAGACTCACTATAAATTCAGGCTAATTAAGTTTCAACAGGCTTAAAGAATGATGCCCACAATGGGTTTTCTGCATTCTATCCTGTGCCAGTTCAATCTTCTTGAAGCAGATAATGAATCATTTAGATTCAAAAGCAAGCATTCTGAGAAATTAGCATATCAGCAAGCAATAGAGCGGTAGGAACACGAATGAAATGCGGATAAACTGAGTCCTATGTGCAGGAGTGCCAAAAAGAACTAAAACGCTGATACTAGATTTACCAGATTTTGGCAACTCTCTGGATTTGATATTGCAAGCTGTACTGTTTTCTTTTCAGAGCTTCTATGTTAATGGTCGTTTGACCTATATTGAGTTGGGTTGTCGAGCTTGATGAGTGTATCGCTTTTGGAGCAACCAACTGGCAAAACTATAAAAAACTTCTAAAACTTGTGATTTTCTGGGAACCGACCCTTTTAAACACCTAGTACCCAACTTTTGACTGGTTCCCTCAAGGAGTGAGGGTTTACGGCTCATGTTACCGCTCAAATAAGTGTTACTTGCCGTTGATAATGTAGCATGAGCTACACTAAGAGTAGTACGCCAAATGAACAGACCACACTCTTCAATACAAAGGGCAGTCCGATTCAGCAGACTTGGTAGATGATTCACAATCTTGACCTGATGATAAGTAAGTATTAGCGCCCTCTAATACAGAACTCGACAGTAGACTGTCGATCGCATTTACTGCGTAAATCTTGTATCAGATGATGTGGGGATTTTTCCTTCAGCAGAATTTAAATTCTGCCTAGAGAAGTATTCCTAAATAACTTTACCGATTCTTTAATTGATGTTGAAACTTGATGAGCTTTTTGTAAAGCACTGGCACAGCAATTTGCAAACTCTTTAAAGAAGTCTGCTGCTTTTATGAACCTTCAATGAAGTAAATTCGTAATCGTAGTTAAATGTATCAGTGCTAACCGAATTAAATCGACATTTATGATACGACCCTACGGTATTGTACTTTTCTCTCTAAAGACAGATGTGAGTCCGCTGGTTTAAGGCTACCCATTTCTACAGAGATCGCTAACAAGCTTCTATTAAAAAAGCTATAACTTCTCCTTAGTCCTTACTATGATATTTAAATTTACAATTCAAAAAAAAACTTAAGGTCGTAAAAAAATGTAAAGAACAGCCAGAGGACTTTGGCATTCAGATTTTTCCTGAATTGTTTAACTCAGCGGGGCAACAACACGCGAATCGTGCGAGGTTGCCCTGGAACTCGCACGATTAATCCTAGTTTTTCTAGAGTCACGACCATGCTGTGTACGGTAGGTGGACTCGCTTGGAAGTAACGTTGCATATCCGTCTCAGCCGGTGGACTTTGCCTAAAGTTCTGTAGCCAATCATGTCCAACCTGAAGTTGCGATTTGACCCTTATGGCAACAACCCCCGATTTATTACTTCCTACTCAACTCGATCGCTGGGCAGAACGGCTATCCGATCGAAGCTGGCGTTTGACACAGCAAGGAAGAAAAAGCTTTTAAGTTCGTTTATAGCGTTTCTCAGTTACGCGCGTGTACATCAGAATAACCTAACTCCCAACCCCTTCCCTTGTAGGGAAGGGGAGTAAGAATCAAAGCCTTTCTCAAGAGTAGGAGAGATGTCAGAGTGTATCGCATCCAACTGAGAACCGCTATATTTGATATCTCTACTACTCAGGGATGTTATTTCTACTCACTGGTTACTAGTCACTGGTCATACTCAGAAGGTCACCGATTCATTGAACTCAAGGGTGGACGCTGAAACAAAAAGTTAGATAGCTAGTCAACTCTACACATCCTGATAATTGAGGATGAGCATGTAAGAAGTTAAGCAGGGAGTACGATCCACTCGATGACCCGTGTAGTCTATGGGTCGAGACCATTGCTGTAATATCCGCCTATTTTCTCTAGTTCCTGCCTTTCCCTAATAGGTGGCTCAACTGCTCCTTCACCTCTCCCATTAACCCTTGATTCCTATGCCCACACCGAAATTGGAAATCACTCACCCAACGATCGGGGGCTTGTATGTCCAGACTGGTGAGCAACAGCTGGTCTTTCCCCTAAAACACACTGAAGTTCAGGCAAAAATCGCAGGGAATGTGTCGCGGGTAGAAGTGACGCAAACTTTTGAAAATCCTTTTACCGAACCCTTAGAAGCGGTCTACGTGTTTCCATTGCCGGATGAAGCGGCCGTGGATGACATGGAAATTAAAATTGGCACTCGCCCGATCAAAGGCTGCATTAAGAAACGCGAAGAAGCGATCGCCATTTACGAACAAGCCAAACAACAAGGTCGCACAGCAGGCTTATTAGAACAAGAACGCGATAATATCTTTACTCAATCTCTTGCCAACATCAAACCGGGCGAGCAAATTGATGTCACCATCCGCTACACCGATTGCCTAAAGTTTGAAGGCGGCGACTATGAATTTGTCTTCCCGATGGTGGTCGGCCCCCGCTTTATTCCCGGCGAACCCATTGATAAAAATGGAGATACAGACGTAGTTCCCGATGCTTCGCGCATCACGTCACCGATGATTGGGTCAGATACGCGATCGCTTTTGGCACCCCAGAAATTGCGATCGCGACATGACATTGGCGTAACGATAGAGATTGATGCTGGCGTGCCGATTTCTGACGTTCGTTCTACGTCCCACCACTTGCGCCTCGAACGCAACGGACAGATGGTGCGAGTAACCCTAGGTGAAGAGGACACAATTCCCAACAAAGACTTGATCGTGCGCTACCGAGTGGCAGATAAAAACACGCAAGCAACAGTACTGACCCAATCCGACCAACGAGGAAATCATTTCGCCGTTTATCTCATCCCGGCCTTGGACTATCGCCAGAATGAGATTGTCCCCAAAGATGTGGTGTTCCTGATGGATACCTCCGGTTCCCAGATGGGCGACCCCTTACACAAATCCCAGGAACTGATGCGTCGCTTTATCAAGGGACTCAATCCTGACGACACCTTTACCATCCTTGACTTTTCAGATGTTACGACTCAGCTATCCCCCAAACCTCTAGCCAATACGCCCGAAAACCGTACAAAGGCACTTCAATACATCGATCGCTTACAAGCGAATGGTGGCACCTACTTACTCAACGGTATCCGAGCCGTGCTGAACTTTCCAGCCGCATCGGAGGGACGACTGCGGAGTATTGTCCTGCTCACGGATGGTTATATTGGGAACGAAAATGAAATCCTAGCCGAGGTGCAGCGACAGCTCAAACCGGGAAATCGGCTTTACAGTTTTGGTGTCGGCAGTTCGCCTAACCGCTTTTTACTCAATCGTCTCGCTGAAATTGGACGAGGAACTTGTCATATCGTTCGTCACGATGAACCCACGGAGGACGTTGCAGAAACGTTCTTCCGCCAAATCAATAACCCGGTACTGACCAATATTCAAATTCAGTGGAAAGGGACGGGAGACGCCATCATTTATCCCTCAGCCCCGCCGGATTTGTTTGCAGGACAACCGTTAGTTCTATTTGGGCGAATTTCCCCTACTCAGGAGTCGAAGGCTAGAAAGCTAAATCTTGAGGACGAGCGAGAGCATATTAGCCGAACGAACTGGCAACTAACGCCTCAAGCTGGCACTCTCCACATTACGGGGATGACAGCAGGCGGTAAGCGTTACAAGCAGACGTTTAACTTGACATTCGATCGCGCTGGTCATCCTGCCATCGCTCAATTATGGGGTAGGGCAAGGATTAAACACCTGATGAATCAGATGTTCAGTTGCGAAAAGAAAACACAGCTAGAGTCGGTAACACAAACAGCCCTAACGTATCAGCTATTGTCGCAGTACACGGCCTTTGTTGCGGTGAGTGAAGAGGTGCGCGTCGATCCGGAAGGGAAATCTCGCTCGATGCAAGTCCCCGTTGAGATGCCAGAGGGAGTCAGCTATGAACGAGTTGTGGTTGGCAGCGCGACTACGGTAAGTTACGCTAGTCTGAGCGAGATGGCACGCCCAATGATGTTGCGATCGCCTCAACCTGCATTCAAAAGCGGAGCAACGCCAGTGCGTAGTGCGAACAGAGGATTCATTGGCAACTTATTTGGCGGTTGGACAAAACGCCAAAGTAACTCGGACAACTATCCGCCTACCAGCCACGGCACAGCCGAGCAGACACAGCTATCTAATATTGCTCTGATGAATCCTGGTACGGTTCAGGAGGTAGAGGACGTATCCTCTTCAGGCATACTAGTAGCTAGCGATCGCAACCTGCAAATCGTTAGCGTAACGGGATTGGATGAAGCAGCCACGGAGTCTCTCACCAAACATCTGGAACAACTGGATTTACTAGATGGATGGAGGGGCGAAATTGTCTTCGAGTTTTCCGTGCGTCAGGGACGGGTGGTACGAGTGGTGTGGGATGAGGACGCCTCGACTCTCCGAGAATTGCAGGCGATTGAATGGATTAAGCGATCGCTTGTAGCTTGGCGAGTTCCTATTTCGGCTACGGGTACGGTTCGCTTAACGCTGCGGATTCAGACTTAGCAGATTGGGAGATTGCTACACATGGTTATCGCTGGATTGACTATAAGGATTTTGCCGAACCCACCGAACGAGAGCATACGTGCAGCAACATAACGGCGTGTGGCTTTGCCGCCGGATTGATATTGCCTATCACTAGCACGAACCCCCATCTACTAACCCTGGCGTCAGCTTTCTAGCTTTGAAAATGTTATGAAAGTTAAACATTAGATTTGATCTTCCAATTAAATTCAGTAACAATAGTTACAGAAATCATCGTTCATTCCTCTTTTTAAATCCCAATTAACTATAGGTTTAGAGAGGGACGGAAGTAGGGCGTAACCCCGAAGGAACGCGCTTCATTATCCCGTAGGAACTGGTCAACGCAGAGCGGGGTTACCTTAATCTCAGCAATGGAGCGTTATGAAAACTCACTGGCAAATCTACAAAGAACTAGAACAAATTCCTGATTCAGTATCGGCACCTCAAGCTAACAACTCAGTTTTCGTATGGGGACTGAGTCAGGCGTGGCGATCGATACTTGGCACTCTCGCGAAGAAACCGTTGCACGAGCAACAAATTGAATCGTTGGAACGATCTTTCGCGATCGATTGTACAACTAAAAACTCTGATATTTGGGGCAAAGTCTGGACATTTCTGAATCAGCCGTTAGTGCTTCCTCGACTGTCCAATCATTCCGAACCCCAAGTTTGGCAAAGTTTCGATCGGGATGGTCATACTTGGTGGCATGTTTACGACCCAATAACGGGTCGGACAGCTAATTTGGACTCTGAAGAAGAGGTCTGCATGTGGCTGGAGGAGCGTCCTTATTTTTAGACAGTCCGACCAAACGATTGGGGTACATCCCATTTGTGTAAATTTATCATCCTTAGTGCGAGCATATTGCTGGTGTCTAGAAGTACGCGAGCAAGATACTCGCACTAACACGCATGCTACGCGATCGCATTACTATTGCTTTCACTGGGATGCACCCAATAATTACACTATCCAATTTACCGGAAATCCGAGGTAGAACCAGGCGGCGGAAAATCTTTGGTCGCATCATCCAAAACTAAAACCCAATCGTTACCCCTACCACGTTTTGCTGAGGGGACAAATTCTTTGGTGCCACTATTGGGAAACGTACCTATCTCTGAAACTTCTCCCGTGCGAGGATTAAACCACCAAGCTTTCACCTCGTTGCCTGCAATTGTTCCTAACTTAATACTTACCTTTTTGCCCGTGGGAATATAGACAAACAGGTAGCCATCTCCTTGACTCGCACGCACATGGTCAGCACCCCTTCCTTGACGACTCGCGATGACCGATTGAGCGGGAACTCCAGTCACAAAAGGACGAGATTCCATTAGATGGCGCAGATGCATCATATCCCAAGCGCCATTAAAGTCTAGAGAATCATACCAGTAGGTGCGAGCATGGGTAATGGGCGATCGCCCTGGAGCATACATTTGCCAGATTCCATGAGCACCGTAAGTCGTTCCCATACCCCCGGCAAACACGCCCCAATACGCCGCTTGACGCACGTCGTAATCATCAAACCGACCATTTTTGAGCTGCCAGTTCACGAGATGGTCTTCATAACGCGGTTCTCCATCTAATGTGGGTTTGGGAGGAGACTGTTGGTAATCGCTGGTAATTAACTCATAATTTGGGAAATCGCGGGCGTGATGACTCGATTGCAGCATATTGAAATCTAGCCAATCTTCGTGATGGAACGACGCGGAGGAGGATTCTCCACCGAGGGGATGGTACGTCATGAGATGACGACTTTCATCTCCAGCTTTAATCCCCTCGACCATTTCTCGCCATACCGATTCAAAGCCTTTCGCCGAGCGATCGCCTCCTAAAATCCAGATAATATTGGGAGTATCTTTGTAGCGGCTGCCTAAAAATTCTCCGTAGATTCTGGCGTTTGTCGTGTTGATTAAATTTTCCGGTCCCTTTCCCCACAATTGTGCTCCGACTTTATCCGCCCAAGTGGGTAGCATCCCGATGTAAATTCCCTTTTCCTGAGCTTTGTTGACGATGTAATCGACGTGCTTAAAGTAGCGTTCATTGGGCGTAGTGGGATCGTTGTTGAGTAGTGGCAAATCGCCGTAGGGATTGGGCGTATCTAAGCCATCTAACTCTGCCAGTATCACGGCTTGAATGACTGTAAACCCCTTTTGTCTCCGGTTCTCCAGGTATCTATCCGCTTCCTCCCGATTCAGTCGGTGGAACAGTTCCCACGCCGTACAACCCAGATAGAAGAAAGGAGTCCCATCTTGATGGACTAAATAGCGCTTGTTGTCTGAAACGTTTAAAGGTCCGTGGCTAAAATCAACAGACAGTCCTTGACGGGGTGTCTCGCTTGGCATGGAATGATTGTCCTGGAAAACTTGAGCTTGAGAGTGCAATCGCCGCTTCGCACTCTTTGATAGTTTGCGTAACTTTGTCTTGAGCCAATCCACGGGAGTTCTGCTGCAAACGCTGCTTTAGTTTTAGCAAGTCTATGGAGCTTAAGTCGAATGGCACTGACTCAAGCATTAATCAACCCTTGCGCGGGGGGTTTGGGGGAAACCCCCAAGTCCGGGTTTTCTCTAATACCTACAACTTTCGCCTTAAGTCAGTGACATTCGTCTTAGCTTACTCTCTTCCTGTTTGAAGAATATTTATAGTTTTAAAGAATCACTCCAGGACACAGAGAACACAGAGGTAGATTATAGAGACAGGTACTCCTGGGGCATGAAGGGAGTAAGACTCCGGGTTGAGATAATGAGTCTGTAGGGTAGCAAGGAACACCAGGTATGGAAAGAGTTACTGAACCGGAAGTCATGGATAGCCCCCAAGAAGCGATCGAGTATGACGCGATGGACTTCACGGATGTCAACACGGACTTTGCCGAACGTGCCGTCGAACTCGGCCCACTGGAGGGTTTAATTCTCGATGCTGGAACTGGGCCTGCTCGCATTCCTATTTTCCTGTGCCAACGGCGTCCTCAGTGGCGCGTTATCGGTATTGACCTTGCCCAATCCATGCTCGACCTTGGCTTGAAGAATATAAAAGATGCAGGCTTGCAACAGCAGATCGAGCTGGAATTGGTAGATGCGAAGCGCTTACCTTATCCGGACGCGCACTTCGATATGGTTGTCTCAAATAGTCTAATTCACCATTTACCAAACCCACTCCCGTTTTTACTGGAACTCAAGCGAGTCCTCAAACCGAACAGTGCAATTTTCCTACGGGATTTGATGCGACCTGCTTCACAAGAAATTTTATACAGCATAGTCGATCGCGTTGCGGGTGAGTGTAACGCTCACCAGAGGCAGTTATTTCAGGACTCTCTCTATGCCGCCTTTACCTTAGATGAGGTGAAGGACATGATGCAACAAGCATCCTTAGAAGGGGTTAAGGTTTATCAATCTTCCGATCGACATTGGACTGTCGAACGAGCAATGTAGAGTAATTAGCGATCGCGAAAACATCCCCCTCTTTCCCACAACGCACTCAATGCATTTACCCGAACTCATCGTCGATAGCCAATGCCACAATGCAGAAGGCCCGCTTTGGCATCCCTTTGAACAACGTCTTTACTGGACTGATATCCCGAGAGGTCGTCTGTTCCGCTACGATCCTGCTACCCGCACTCACGAACAAATCTATTCAGGAGAATCGGTGGGCGGCTTCACGATTCAAGAAGACGGGTCACTACTCTTATTTAAAGCGCGTGGAGCGATCGAGCGTTGGTGTGAAGGCAG
>DATNPT010000222.1:0-20518 GCA_036703075.1 Chroococcales cyanobacterium | reverse complement strand
CGAGTCGTTTGAGGTGGCAACGCGCTTTTTCTTTGGCAATGTGCGATCGCGTCTTCGTTTAGTTAATGCTAAGATTACTCGCGGTCAAGATTGGTTTGGCAAGAGCGAGTTCTTTTTTGGCGTCTCAATTAAGCCGCGTGGTGTGGACTTTGAGCTGTTCCACCAGAGCAAAGAAGCGGAAAACTGCTATGGGCCTTTTACCAAGGATGATTTGAGCGATGAGAATGTGGCTTTTCCCTGGGCAGACGACAATAAGCTGATTTGGGAGGGGTACCTCGATACCAGACCTATTCTTGAAGATCCAAGCATCAGTCCCAAGGACATGGTGTTGCGACTTGACTTCTATGTTGGGGAACGCGATCTTTTCGGTGTCGGTTTCTCCGATAATGTCATCTTCCGCAAGCAATATTACGTCCGCGCTCTCCTAGAACACCCCGTTAAGCTCTATTGCCACACTGGCGAAGCCTTTGCTGGAGTAGGGTTTATTCCTTCAGCAGAGGATGAGATGCGGCAAACCCCAGAAGGCTGGGAATTTGATGTGGAAGGAACTGGCTTTAAGGGTACGTTCCAAATTGAAATCGATCGCGTTCCTCCGGATGGAGAGCCAGTCGCGTTCACAGAGCGTTGAACTAGCGCCTAGGAATGCTGCTTGGCATTTGGTTGAGAACTCCCAGACTATGCGGAAGGCGAGTCCTCTCTCCCTTGTGGGCGCTGAAGCGCTCACTACAAACATTCTGTTAATCAGGGTAATCAACCGGATTCGATATATAGCCCTTCTCAAATGAGTTGAACACAGCTCGTCTGTAGGGGCAAGGCATGCCCTGCCCCTACACATGACTGACAGAATCTATCCCTGGTATGGAGAGAGCTGTTTAATCTAACCACTCATCAAACTTGCGACCATTGGCACAGACGCGCTGTCTACTATCCTTCATAGTGCTTGGATTGTCTGCGCTCGCGCTCTGGTTCACACTTTGCTGGTACCAGCTCCCGTTTTGTACTGGATACTGTGGAGGCGTTCTCTTGTGAGTATTGGAGTGAGCAAGTGAGGGGGCTTTACGAGGCTTTCCTTGTATAGAGCGCAACTGAGCGTGAGCTTCATTGAGTTCTTGGAGCTTGCACTGAGCTTTGTATTGTAATCGCGGATTGCCCACAAAGCGATCGGGATGCCACACCCAAGTCAAGTCGAGATAGCCTTGGTGAACGTCCTCCGGTGAAGCGCCCGGTTCTAGTTCAAGGATTCTGTAGTATCGTTCGACATCTAACATCTACAACATCCCCATGGGTGACAGCGATAAGGTTACGAACCAAAATACTAATTCAAGTCTGAAGTGCCTGCACTAGAAGGGACGAAAAACAATACATCAGTTTAGGAAAGATATATTTTGTAGTCTTTGTTTAACCTAAGTTCACACTCACACACTGTAGGTTTGCAGCGTTATCTCCAGTTTTGAAAAAAAAATTAACCCTCAATGTTTCAGTTGTATTCTATATGGGTTAGAGAACTCACCATCGGTGTATTTATCTGCTACAGCCGTAGTGACTGAGTAACAAAATTAAGATAAATTTAAAGTTTTCTAACACGCGTATGGTCTTGCTATGCGTATTGTTACCCGACTGTTTTCCTCTGTCCAAGGAGTGACGTTACAGGATTATTCCAGATTTTTGCCATTTCGATCGCCTTTGTTAAAAAAACACCAATCTGGAGTGGAATTACGAGCTACTCTGGGAAACTAATGAATTGTGAAGGGTATTCCCTAGCCTTGTCTGCGGGGAACAGCAACCCTTTTGGGGAATGGGATAGCTAGCTCAAAGGTAGCGTTGCTGCTAGGCGCAAGCGTCCAAATTCCCGATCGCAATTCCTCACGGTAGTCATTCAGGTGTAATAAGCATGAAGCTGGCATCACGAGTTGGTCAAGTCCCTCCTTCCTTAACCCTGGCAATTTCCGCAAAAGCCAAAGCACTGAAAGCGGATGGCATAGATGTTTGTAGTTTCAGTGCGGGAGAACCGGATTTTGATACGCCGGAGCATATTAAGGCTGCGGCTAAGGCCGCGTTGGATGCGGGGAAGACGAAGTATGGCCCAGCCGCTGGCGAACCCAAGTTACGGGAAGCGATCGCGCGTAAACTTAGAGAAGAAAATGGTCTTTGTTATAACGCTGAGAACATCATTGTTACCAACGGCGGCAAGCACTCTCTGTTCAATCTGATGCTGGCGCTAATTGAAGAAGGAGATGAAGTTATAATTCCGGCTCCCTACTGGCTCTCGTATCCAGAAATGGTGAAACTGGCTGGGGGAACGCCTGTGATTGTTCGGACGGATGCAGCCACTGGCTACAAAATTACACCGGAGCAGTTACGCTCATCCATCACGCCCAAGACAAAGCTATTTGTCCTCAATTCTCCCTCCAATCCTACTGGCATGGTTTACACGCCAGAAGAAATCAAAGCACTAGCAAAGGTGGTGGTTGAGACAGATATTTTGGTTGTCTCGGACGAGATTTACGAGAGGATTCTGTACGACGGTGCAGAACATCTGAGTATTGGTGCAGTCGGAGCAGAAATTTTCGATCGCACGATTATTAGCAATGGATTTGCCAAAGCCTACTCCATGACGGGTTGGCGTTTGGGCTATCTAGCCGGGCCAGTCGAACTGATTAAGGCAACGACAACCATTCAAAGCCATAGCACGTCCAATGTTTGTACCTTTGCTCAGTATGGCGCGATCGCAGCTCTAGAAGGTTCCCAAGACTGTGTAGAAGAAATGCGCCAAGCCTTTGCCGCACGACGCCAAGTTATGTTAGAGCGTCTCAATGCCATTCCCGGACTCTTTTGTCCGAAACCTGATGGCGCGTTTTATATGTTTCCAGATATTAGTAAAACGGGTTTAAAATCTATGGAGTTTTGCGACGCACTCCTCGAATCTCAGCAAGTTGCGGTGATTCCTGGGATTGCGTTCGGCGCTGATGAGTGTATCCGCCTTTCCTATGCTACTGATATGGCATCGATTGAGAAAGGGATGGACAGGTTAGAAAAATTCGTGCGAACTCAAACGGGTGGGTAAACGATAGGATTCCTCAACCAAGATGAAGTGTTATGTAGGAAACCACCTGAGCGTAAGCCTCGCGGTAAAATCAAATGGGGAAAGCATTGGGAAAAGCGTTTTCCTGTAAAGGTTTTATTGGGATGAAATAGCGAATTTGATACTCCTAAAATCGCTACCAAACAGACAGTGAGGTAATGCTAAACCAAGGAAATTTCCTCATCCGTTTCTTAAACAATTTTTAAGTAGGAAGCTATGAGATATAGCAAAATCTTGGTAGCACTTGACCGCTCGTCACAGGCAGATGCCGTGTTTGAACAAGCTTTAGAGATAGCGAAAAAAGAAGAAGCGTCTCTGATGCTGTTGCATTGCCTGCCGATAGAGGCTCAGGTGGGTCGCTTACATACTGATTTATTCGGTACAGCTCTGATTAATTATTCAGGTGAGATTCAAGCCCAATGGGAGGCAGAAAAACAAGAAGCTCGTGACTGGTTAAATCGCTATTATCAAAAAGCGATCGCGCAAGGATTACCCACAGAGTCGGCAATTAAGTTGGCAGATGCTAGCCTTGCGATTCGGGAAGTTGCTCAAGCTTGGAGCGCGGACTTAGTCGTGTTAGGGCGTCGGGGTTATCGAGGTCTAGCAGAGGTTGTTTTGGGGAGTGTTAGCAATTATGTGATGCATTATGTTTCTTGCTCTGTGTTAGTCGTACAAGGGATTAGTCCAAGCGTTGATGAGTCTCTAGAAACGGCGACTCAAGCCAATTGTTAGTTATTAGTTGTTAGTTGTGACCAACTGTTCACTGTTAAAAGCTTGCAGCCGACTGATTTTCTGTTAAAGTGCGTCCCGTTAGGTTAGCAACTTCCATGACGAACTGAGCTGTATTGACTGGCTTTGACATGTGTATTTGGAAGCCAGAAGCGATCGCATTTTTGCAATCTTCCTCTCTGGCGTAGGCAGTCAACGCCACAGCAGGAACAGGTTCTCTTTGGTTTGATTCGGCTTCCAGCTCTCTGATTTTGCGAATCAGTGTATAGCCATCCTCAAACGGCATGGCAATATCGCTGACTAAGATATCCGGAGGCGACTGTTTGAATGCTTTGAGTGCGTCGGGAGCCGAGCTAACGGCTGTTACGGTAGCGCCATGCTCTTCGAGTAGGGTAGTCAGTAACTCTCGCACGTCAGGCTCGTCATCCACTAGCAGTACCTGTAAGTCAGAGAGATTGCTGATTGCTTGGGTCGATCGCTCTGCCCCAAAGCGATCGCATTGTTGCTGTAATTCGGGCGGCTCTGAGCAGCTTGGTTCTGGCTCAGTTTGATTCTGGAGAGGCAAGTCTACGGTAAACGTTGCGCCTTTGTCCTCTCCCTCACTCTGGGCCTGTACCCTACCCCCGTGCAGTTCTACTAAGTGACGGACAATCGCGAGTCCCAGCCCCAGTCCACCGTATGACCTTGTCGTGGTGCTATCTTGTTGCCGGAAGCGGTCAAACACGTAAGGCAGAAAATCTGCGCTAATCCCAATTCCTGTGTCAATGATTTGAATTCGAGCGTGGGAGTTCATGTGTTTCAATCGCACCACTACACGCCCGCCTTCGGGGGTAAATTTGATCGCGTTGGAGAGTAGATTCCAAACTACTTGCTGCAAGCGGTTTGGATCGCCACAAACTTGCTCGTCTGACTCCTCCAATTGGGTTTCCAATTCTAATCTTTTCGACTCGGCCGTTGGACGCACGGCATCGATCGCGGCTTCAATCGCTCGCACCAGGCTGATCGGGCAAAGATTGAGTTCTAGCTTGCCTCGAATCAGACGCGAAACATCGAGGATATCCTCAATTAGCTGCGCCTGTGACTTGGCATTGCGCTCGATAATTTCCAGCGCCCGATTGAAGGTCGCTTCATCAAATTTGCGGGTTCGCAGCAGTCCAGCCCAACCCAGGACGGAGTTCAGAGGCGTGCGTAGCTCGTGAGAGAGGGTGGCAAGGAACTCATCCTTCATGCGGTTGGCTGCCTCTGCCTCTTCTCGGGCTGCCTGTTCGCGGATGACCTGAGCGCGTGCTTCCTCCGCCTGCTTGCGATCGGTGATATCCTCTACCGTGCCGACATGACCGAGTAGTTCGCCTTGGGCAGAGAACATGGGAGAGGTTCGCATCTGAACTTGGCGATCGATTCCGTCTGGTGTTCTTAGGCGAAACTCGGTGAAATATTCGCGGTTGGCGAGAGTCCATGCTGACCAATCGGTCATCAGTCGCACGCGATCCTCGGGATATACGGACTGCAACCAACCATCCCCTAAGCTTTGCTCGAAACTGGAGCCACAGATGACTTGGAAGCGAGGGTTGGTATAGGTACAGCGACCTTCTACATCGGTTAAAAAAATCCCAATTGGCGAACTGGCACTCAACGAGCGAAATCGCTCTTCACTTGCTCGGAGTTCTACATTAATTGCTGCCAGTTGTTGGGCTTGGCGCTTGACTTCGGCCGTTTTTTTGAACAGGTCAACAAACACCCCAACCTTCGAGGCTAAGATTTCCGGCTCCACTGGTTTGTAGAGGTAGTCTACCGCACCAAGGGAATAGCCTTTGAACCGTAGTGAGTCGCTTTTGCTAAAGGCGGTCAGAAAAATAATGGGGGTATGTTGCGATCGCTGTCTGTTTCTGATCAACGTTGCGGTCTCAAATCCATCCATCCCCGGCATCTGAACGTCCAGCAGAATTACAGCAAAATCCTGACTGAGGAGACATCTGAGGGCTTCTGGACCTGAGTTCGCCTTCACTAGGTTGTGACCGGGCTTATCTAAAATTGCCTCCAGGGCCAGTAAATTTTCCGGATGATCGTCCACCAGCAGGACATTGACTCTTAATTCTGGCTGCATATGCTTACCTCACTGCCCGGTTGCAGAGCTTAACAATCAGAGGAGCTATTTCACCGAGCGGTACAATCCAATCCACAGCTACCGCCGCTATGGCGGCACTGGGCATTGTCTTAGCTTCGGCGGTTGTTGGCTCTTGAACTACTGCCAAGCCACCACGTCGTTTAATCTGGAGAAGACCCTGCGACCCATCACTACTCGCTCCCGTCAAGATCGCTCCGATCGCTTTCTCCCGATAGGCATCGGCTGCTGACTCGAACAGCACGTCGATGGATGGCCGTGCATAGCACACGGGCGCTTCGGTCGAGAGAGCAAAGCGAGCGCCTTCCACCAGTAGGTGATAGTCAGCGGGCGCTAAGTAGACCCGTCCCGGCAAAATCGTCTCTTTGTCTTCTGCCTCTGTCACCGGCAGAGCGCAATGTTGCTGTAAGAACAGGCTTAATGTCTCATCAGAGTTTTTGTGACGATGTTGCGCGATCGCCACGGGTAACGGGAAGTTCTTGGGTAAACCTGTTAACAAGACTTGAAGGGCACGCAATCCACCTAGAGACGTACCAATAACAACCATAGCGTAGTCGGACGCGAGGGATCTCTTCCGATTGGGGTAATGGCTCATTCCAGAAGTCGGTTTCCTTGCACCTCGATAGGAGGTTCTGCAATGGGGTTGGGTCGTATTATAATGCGTCCCGACTTCAGTTGGGGGCTGCCTACGGGTAACCCTGAGATAGTGCATTCGGCAACTCCCACAGCCGCCCTTACCCAATCCGGCGGTAAAGCTTCTCACGCTTGTCCAGCGCCTCATAGTTGTGTTCGTGAGGGGTGAAGTTGAGTGACTCTTGGCGTCCTAATCCTAAAACGCCAAAGTGACTGAGGCTGTCGTATAGCAAGTTGTGAACCCGTTTCTGGAGGGATTGATTGAAATAGATAAGGACGTTCCGACATAGTATGACATTAAATTCATTAAAGGATCTATCTATGGCTAGATTGTGCTGAGAAAATACGATATTTTCTTTCAACCACGAGCGAAAAATCGCATGGTCGTAGGCAGCCGTATAGTACTCGGAAAACGCCCGCTGCCCCCCTGCTTGCAGATAGTTGTGGGTGTATTCCTGCATCAAGTCCAGAGGATAAATCCCAGCTTTCGCCTTTTTCAAGACCACCTCATTCATATCGGTTGCGTAAATCCGACAGCGATGGTATAATCCCTCTTCGTGCATAAGGATAGCCATCGAATAAACTTCCTCACCCGTAGAGCATCCGGCGTGCCAAATCCGGATGAATGGATAGGTACGTAAAAGCGGTACAACATTGCGCCGGAAAGCAGCATAGAAGCCAGGGTCGCGGAACATGGCCGTGACATGAACTGATAAACCCAGCAAAAATCGCTCCAGACAGGCAGGGTCGTGCAGTACCTTCTCTTGTAATCCAGAGACACTACTCAATCGCTCCATGCGAATAGCATTCCAAATCCGGCGTTTGAGGGAGGCAAGGGCATAATCTCGAAAGTCAAACCCGTAATACTGAAACATGCCCTCTAAAAGCAATTGAATTTCTATCTGCTCCAGTTCGTCTTCTTTTTGAACGGCCGAATCAAGGCTGAGGGTTTGCATTTTAAATTCGCATTTTAAAACAGAGATTTATCCTCGGAGAGGAGTTAGTAGTTAGTAGTTAGTAGTTAGTGGTTAGTAGAATGTTTGGTAGTCTACCTAGAGGTCAAAGCCCGCAGTCTACCAACAACCAACAACCAACAACTAACAACTAACCGCTAACCCAATCCCTCTTTTAATTTGCCAACTTTTAACCCGATACAACAGCCCCTAGCGATAGAGCCAGACGCGCAAAAGAGAGAGTAACTGCTCTGGATCGACGGGCTTGGTAATGTAGTCTGAGGCTCCCGCTTCAATGCACTTTTCGCGATCGCCTTTCATGGCTTTGGCAGTGAGGGCAATCATCGGTAGCATGGTAAATTCGCCCATCTGCCGAATGGCTTGCATGGTTTCATACCCATCCATCTCTGGCATCATTACGTCCATCAAAACCACATCGATATCCGGATTGTTGCGTAACATCTCTAGACCATCTCTACCATTTTCGGTATACAAGATTTGCATTTGATGGCGCTCTAGCATGCTCGTGAGGGCAAAGATATTTCGGACATCGTCGTCTACAATCAAGACTTTCTTACCCCTCAAGACGGGGTCGGTTTGATGTAGCTTCTCCAGGATTTTTTGCTGCGGTTGAGGCAAATTCGCCTGAACGCGGTGCAGGAATAAAGCGGTTTCATCCAGGAGGCGTTCTGGCGATTGTACGCCTTTGATAATGATGCTGTCAGCCATGCGCTTGAGTTCGGTTTCTTCCGCTCGCGTTAGCTCTTTGCCGGTATAGACAATGATCGGTAACTTCGAGAGGCTGACTTCCTGCTTGATTTGCTCGATTAATTCAAACCCCGTCATATCCGGCAGTCCTAAATCGAGGACAAGGCAATCATAGTAACCGCTTTTGAGCGCTTCTAAGGCTTCGGCACCGGAACCCACTGCGGTTGTTGCCACATCGCTATTGCCGATCAGCTCGACAATGCTCTGGCGTTGGGTTGCGTTGTCTTCCACCACCAGTAAATTTTTCACCTGACGCTCGACGAAACCCTTAATCCCAGATAAAGCTTCGGTCAAATCTTCGCGACTGACGGGTTTTTGTAGATAAGCGATCGCTCCGAGTTGCAACCCTCGTTGCCGCCCTTCCTCAACGGAGAGGATATGCACGGGGATATGGCGAGTATTCGGGTCGTGCTTCAAGCGATCGAGTACCGTCCAACCATCCATTTCGGGTAAGCGGATATCCAAGGTAATCGCATCCGGCTTGAATTCCCGTGCCATAGCAAGGCCGGTATCGCTGCGTAGAGCCACAAGCCCCTTAAAGCCCTGCTGACGGGCCATATCCAGTAAGATTTGAGCAAACTTCGTGTCATCTTCGATAATTAACAAGACGCGATCGCGCGGTTGGATCTGGTCTCGGTCATCGGCGATCGGATTGGACGCGTAAGAGGGGGTCGAGGTCTGAGAGACCGACATGGGGGGCAGCGATGGCATCGCAGGGCGATCCGATGCAGGTGCGGCAAGCGGAGACGCGCCTGATGTTTGAACGGGTGTCCAGATGCGAGGGTTGGGACTAGTGGCGAGGTTGATGGACGAGTTGTCTCGTGCGAAGCGTGTTCCGGTTCGACCGTCTAGTTGCCCCAGGTCGCGAGTGTCCAGCGTCACGAGCGGACCCTGTCCTCCAGTCGCCTGGTACGTCTGCGGCAGGTAAAGCGTGAACGTGCTTCCCTGGCCGGGAGTGCTAACCAAGGTAATTTCCCCACCCAGGAGACGAGCAATTTCTCGACTGATCGATAAGCCCAAGCCGGTGCCGCCGTATTTGCGACTGGTGGTGCCATCCGCCTGCTGAAAGGCTTCAAAAATGATTTTCTGCTTGTCGGGGGCAATGCCAATACCTGTATCGCCCACCGCAAACGCGATCGCACTACCAAGACGATTCAATTGCTCGTTGGTTTGACTCCACCCCCGAGTCGCGACGTAGACCTGTAGCGACACTTGCCCTTGTTCGGTGAACTTAAAGGCGTTGGAGAGGAGATTTTTCAATACTTGTTGCAGGCGTTTGGGGTCGGTATAAACGCCTCTGGGGAGATTAGAGTCAAATTCCAGCCGGAAATCGAGTCGTTTGTCGTGCGCCAGTTGACTGAACGTTCGTTCCATCTGACGCTCTAGTTCTGAGAACACCATTTGGTCGATTTCAACCGACATCGTTCCCGATTCAATCTTGGCTAGATCCAAGATGTCATTGATCAGAGCGAGCAAGTCGGTACCGGCGGAGTGAATGGTTCGCGAGTATTCCACTTGCTTCTCGGTCAGATTGCCGTCGGGATTATCCGACATGATCTTGGCCAGGATTAACAGGCTGTTGAGCGGTGTCCGCAACTCGTGGGACATGTTGGCAAGAAACTCGGACTTGTACTTCGAGGTGAGCGCCAGTTGCTTGGCTTTCTCCTCAATCCCTTGCCGTGCTTGTTCGATTTCGTTGTTTTTGCGCTCGACTTCCTTATTTTGTAGTGCCAAGAGTTCGGCTTTCTCTTCGAGTTCTTCGTTGGTCTGTTGTAACTCCTCCTGTTGCTTCTTCAACAGTTCCTCAGAAGCTTTGAGCGAGCGAGCTTGTTGTTCTAGGCGTTGGTTAGTTTCCCGCAGTTCGTTTTGCTGGCTTTGTAGTTCCTCGGCCAACGACTGGGACTGTTTGAGCAACTCCTCCGTCCGCATGCTAGCCGCGATCGTATTGAGTACGATCGCAATACTTTCGGTCAGTTGGTCGAAGAACGTCAGGTGAATTTCGCTAAACCGATGGAACGAGGCCAGTTCGATGACCGCTGTCACCATTCCCTCAAATAGTACGGGTAAAACTACGGCATTGCGCGGCGGAGCTTCCCCTAAGCCAGAACTGATTTTGATATAGTCGTCCGGCAGTTCGGTGATTAAAATGCGTTCCTTTTCCAAGGCGCATTGTCCGACCAAGCCTTCTCCTAGGTGGAAGCGATTAGCGAGATGCTTGCGTTCGCGGTAGGCGTAGCTACTCAACAGCTTCAGCATGGTCGCTTCAGCACCATCCATGATGTAGAATACCCCGTGCTGTGCGCCTACCAAGGGGGTGAGTTCGGACAAAATCAGTTTGGAAACGGTTTCCAAATCGCGCTGTCCTTGCAGCATGCGGGTAAACTTCGCCAGGTTGGTCTTTAACCAGTCTTGCTCGGTGTTCTTCTGAGTTGTCTCGCGCAGGTTGGCGATCATTTGGTTGATGTTGTCTTTGAGGACGGCAACTTCGCCTTGTGCCTCAACCGCGATCGATCGCGTTAAATCACCTTTGGTTACCGCAATGGCTACTTCTGCGATCGCGCGTAGCTGGGTAGTCAGAGTAGCAGCCAGTTCGTTCACGTTGTCCGTCAAATCTCGCCACGTACCTGCCGCACCCGGCACCTTCGCTTGACCGCCCAACTTCCCTTCGATTCCCACTTCCCGCGCCACTGTGGTCACTTGGTCAGCAAAGGTTGCTAGGGTATCGATCATCTCGTTGATCGTATCGGCTAGGGTTTCAATCTCGCCCTTGGCATCCAGCATCAGCTTGCGCTTCAAGTCCCCATTCGCCACCGCCGTCACGATTTTGGCGATGCCGCGCACTTGGGCGGTGAGGTTACCTGCCATCGAGTTCACGCTATCGGTCAAGTCCTTCCAGGTACCTGCTACCCCCGTGACATGGGCTTGACCGCCCAGCTTCCCTTCCGTTCCTACCTCTCGCGCCACCCTGGTTACCTCAGAGGCGAAGGACGAGAGCTGATCCACCATCGTGTTGATCGTGTTTTTCAGCTCTAAAATCTCGCCCTTGACATCAACGGTAATCTTTTTGGAGAGGTCACCGTTGGCCACCGCCTTGGTCACTTCCGCGATATTCCGCACTTGGGCGGTGAGGTTGCCCGCCATCAAGTTCACGTTATCCGTCAAATCTTTCCAGGTACCGCCGACCCCTCGCACGTAGGCTTGCACGCCGAGTTTACCTTCAGTACCTACTTCTCGCGCCACCCTGGTTACCTCAGAGGCGAAGGAGTTGAGCTGATCCACCATCGTGTTGATCGTGTTTTTCAGCTCTAAAATTTCCCCTTTGACATCAACGGTAATCTTCTTGGAGAGGTCGCCGTTGGCTACCGCCGTCGTCACTTCGGCAATGTTCCGCACTTGGGCGGTAAGCGAACCCGCCATGAAATTCACGCTGTCGGTTAAGTCTTTCCAGGTACCGGCGACTCCTTTCACTTCCGCTTGCACGCCCAGCTTTCCTTCCGTGCCCACTTCTCGCGCCACCCGAGTTACCTCAGAGGCGAAGGAGTTGAGCTGATCCACCATCACGTTGACGGTGTTCTTCAGCTCCAAAATTTCGCCTTTGACATCGACGGTAATCTTCTTCGAGAGGTCGCCATTGGCTACCGCTGTTGTCACGGCGGCAATATTTCGCACTTGGGAGGTAAGAGAACCCGCCATGAAATTCACGCTGTCGGTCAAGTCTTTCCAGGTACCCGCGACACCCCGGACATCGGCTTGCACGCCCAGCTTCCCTTCCGAACCCACCTCTCGCGCCACTCGGGTTACCTCTGAGGCGAAGGACGACAGCTGATCGACCATGATATTGATCGTGTTCTTGAGTTCGAGGATTTCCCCTTTTACCTGAACCGTAATTTTCTTAGACAAGTCGCCATTTGCGATCGCAGTTGCCACTTCCGCAATGTTTCGCACCTGTCCGGTGAGGTTGCCCGCCATCAAGTTGACGTTATCCGTCAAGTCTTTCCAGGTACCGGCCACCCCCTTCACTTCCGCTTGTACGCCGAGTTTTCCTTCCGTTCCTACTTCCCGCGCAACCCGCGTTACCTCAGAGGCGAAGGAGTTGAGCTGATCCACCATCGTGTTGATCGTGTTCTTCAGCTCTAAAATTTCACCCTTAACATCAACGGTAATCTTCTTGGAGAGGTCGCCGTTGGCTACCGCCGTCGTCACTTCCGCAATATTCCGCACTTGGGCCGTGAGGTTGCCTGCCATCGAGTTGACGCTGTCGGTCAAATCTTTCCAGGTACCGGCAACGCCTCGCACTTCCGCTTGTACGCCCAGTTTCCCTTCCGAACCCACCTCTCGCGCCACCCTGGTTACCTCAGAGGCGAAGGAGTTAAGCTGATCGACCATCGTATTGATCGTGTTTTTCAGCTCTAAAATCTCGCCTTTGACATCAACGGTAATCTTCTTGGAGAGGTCGCCATTGGCTACCGCCGTCGTCACTTCCGCAATATTTCGCACTTGGGCGGTCAAACTTCCCGCCATGAAGTTCACCGACTCGGTTAAATCCTTCCAGGTACCGGCCACCCCCTTCACTTCCGCTTGACCGCCCAGCTTGCCTTCCGCCCCCACTTCACGGGCCACCCTGGTTACCTCAGAGGCGAAGGAGTTGAGCTGATCCACCATGATGTTAATCGTGTTTTTCAGCTCTAAGATCTCGCCTTTGACATCGACAGTAATTTTCTTGGAGAGGTCGCCATTGGCTACTGCCGTCGTCACTTCCGCAATGTTTCGCACCTGTCCCGTGAGATTTCCCGCCATCGAGTTCACACTGTCGGTCAAATCCTTCCAGGTACCGGCAACGCCTCGCACTTCCGCTTGTACGCCCAGTTTCCCTTCGGTTCCCACCTCTCGCGCCACCCTAGTTACTTCAGACGCGAAGGAGTTGAGCTGATCCACCATCGTGTTGATCGTGTTTTTCAGCTCTAAAATTTCCCCTTTAACATCTACGGTAATTTTCTTGGACAAGTCGCCATTGGCTACCGCCGTCGTTACTTCCGCAATATTTCGCACTTGGGCGGTCAAACTTCCCGCCATGAAATTCACGCTATCGGTCAAATCTTTCCAGGTACCGGCAACGCCGCGCACTTCCGCCTGGCCGCCTAGCTTCCCGTCTGCCCCCACTTCTCGCGCCACCCTGGTTACTTCCGAGGCAAAGGAGTTGAGCTGATCCACCATGATGTTGACGGTGTTCTTCAGTTCGAGAATCTCGCCTTTTACATCAACGGTTATTTTCTTGGAGAGGTCGCCATTCGCTACTGCCGTCGTCACTTCCGCAATATTCCGCACTTGCGCCGTCAAGTTCCCGGCCATCAAGTTCACGTTATCGGTCAAATCTTTCCAGGTACCAGCAACGCCACGCACTTCCGCTTGTACGCCCAGCTTGCCTTCGGTACCCACTTCTCGCGCCACCCTGGTTACTTCCGAGGCAAAGGAGTTGAGCTGATCCACCATGATGTTGACGGTGTTCTTTAGTTCGAGAATCTCGCCTTTAACATCAACGGTAATTTTCTTAGAGAGGTCGCCATTGGCGATCGCGGTTGCGACTTCGGCAATATTCCGCACCTGTCCGGTGAGGTTGCCAGCCATCAAGTTCACGTTGTCGGTTAAATCCTTCCAGGTACCGGCCACGCCGCGCACTTCGGCTTGCACGCCCAGCTTGCCTTCAGTTCCCACTTCTCGCGCCACCCTGGTTACTTCCGAGGCGAAGGAGGCAAGCTGAGACACCATTGTATTGACGATTTGTGCCGTAGACAAGAACTCCCCCTTGAGCTGGCCGCCGTCAATCTGCGTCGCGATCGTTTGGGATAAATCGCCATTGGCCACAGCCCGGATGACGCGAGAGGTTTCCGCCATCGGCTGAACTAAATCGGTAATCAGAGTATTGACAGACTCAATACTCGCGGCCCAAGAACCACCCACGTTTCCGATCGAGGCCCGCTGCGCGATTTTACCTTCTTTACCGACAACGGTGCTAATCCGTTCTAACTCCGCTGCCATGCGTTCGTTCCGCTCGATTATATCGTTGAGCGTATCGGCGATTTTCCCAGCGATGCCAGTCTGGTCGATCGGTAGGCGAACTGAGAAGTCACCTTTTTTCACAGATGTCAAGGTTTTCAACAACTGTCTTAGATCGAGTTCATCCGTATTCTCTTTCGTGACTTGTGCAGTTGCCATAACTGTGACCTTAATAACGCTGATGTCTACTGTTCGCGAGGCGTGACGGGTTTGGAGTGGGCGGCTGTGCGGCTGAGGGCTAGTCGTATAGCGTTCCTTAAAATTTGACTTCAGGGAACAATTTTGCTATTTACGACGCTAACGGCTCGCACAAGAGCGATCGCTACTTAAAAGAGCGATCGGGACTTAAGTATATTCGCTTGAATAAAAGCAACGAGAAATCAATTGTATCTGTTGGATCTAGTGTCTGTGAACTGGAGTGTTTCCAGCGAAAGAAATTCAAGAGCAAAGCTTCACCAAGAAATGCCACCGGAGAAAATTATCTTCTCGGTGGTTTGACCTGCGCTCTACTCCTTGTCTCCCTTTGCTCAAGAGAAGTCTTCAGCGTTCAGACGCGATCGTCAATTCGCCGCGTTGTTGTTTCTATCATAGTGAGTGCTGCAACCCAGACACAGGCAGAATTCAGTCTCTACTAATGAATACGTCTAAAGGCATATTCCCCAAGATAGATGCGCTTGATTTTTTGTGACTTGTCCTTACCCAGTGAATTTAACTTTGCCCGTTCCGATTCAGGCAGTTCGAGTCAAGTACCAGGATTGGGTAGTGGATAAACGTCCATCCGCGATGACTATTGATATTTAAGGAAATATAGATTTCTGATTTAGCCCAAGCGGCGTTTTGATTCATGACAATAAAGGAGCTTAAGCTTACTGAATTGACTGTCAAAATTAAAGCTAAGATTCCTCTTATGAAGCTATAGCTGTAGCCATCTTCAATAGGACGATGCCTGCTTGAGAACAAATAAGAATACTTATAATCTGTGTCCTAATCTAATTGACTACAGCTAGAAAAGACTTACTTTGATTTTGAAGATTTGTTGACTTATTCTCTTTGAACTCAACCTAAAAATATTAACTGAATTGTTCTTTAGTTAACGGCAATTCTAGGACTACAGTATGAATTTTTATAACTAACTGTATAAGTCTTGTTGATAGCACAGACGAGTTAATAGATAATTAGGTAAAAGTTGTAAGGAGAAAAACTTATGACAGTTAATTTTAAACAGGGTACAGCTATCGCCGTCTGCTGCGTTGGGTCGCTGTTATGGGGAAGCGCAGCCTACGCTGATGGTTGGCCAACCAGTGTGGCAGGTAATTGGTCTGTATTTGCCAATCAAAGCTCTGGCGCTCTTTCTATCACGCAACCTACAAGTACTCTAAATTGCCGACCTATCTCCGGTAGTATCTTTGGAAATCCGATTCAAGGCTTCTATTGCCCCACCAGTGGACGCATTGTCTTTGTCCGTAAAAACACTAGTGGTATTACTACTCAGTACTATCAAGGCAATCTTTCGCAGACTGGTTCTACTCTACGTATAGGAGGCTCTTTCTCAAGCATTGGCGGTAGCTATGGAGAATATAGCTTCTACGCAACCAAATAAGCATCTGGGTTCGATTATTTCAGATGAAACTGGAGTAGTTCGTTACTGGTTGATTTCATCTTCCGAAATAAACTCGTGCGTCCATACCTACCAACTGAAGATTGTTACTCCAATTGCTGACACGGTCTAGATCGCCGGTTCAGTAACTAAAATTTGGAGTAGGGGCGTTTGCGAATTCTAGTGCGAAACACGATACTATTTGGGCAACAATCTATTGCTCAAACCCTGATTTTTCTGCTCCATTTGCTGACGCTCGTAAGTTAGACACTAGCGCATCTCGCTTCGCTAACGCCCTTCCAAGAAAAAAACTATTTCTGTACGAAGCTCTAGGGATAAAGAATACAGGTAGAAATCCCTCCCATAAAGCTTCAGAAAAATTAGTAACTGCTGGAATGCATTCTATTTTTAATTCAAATCCGATCGCGTTGGCGGCTCAGTTTCATCAACTTTAAATACTTCCACCGACTCTTGCAGTTGTTGGGCGATATCCACCGTTTCCTGCAAGGAGTGAGAAATTTGATGGGAAGACTGGGATGTTTCTTCAGATACCTTGGCGATATCTTTCATTAACTCCGTTACCGCATACGATGTTTCGACTTGAGACACAGTCGCAGTGGAAATAGAAGCGACCAACTGGTCGATCTGGTGAGATACTTGCAAAATCTGGCTCAAACTCTGCTTAGTTTCCTCCACCAACTGAGTCCCTTGGGTCACTTGGATCGTTCCTAGATCCATCGTCTCAACCACTTGAGTTGTTTCGGCTTGGATTGTCTCCACAATCAGTTCGATTTCTCGCGTCGCGTGGGCGGAACGAGCGGCTAGTTCGCTGACTTCCTTCGCCACAGTGGCAAAGCTCTGGCTTTCTTCTCCCGCACGAGCAGCCTCAATCCCTGCATTTATAGCTAACAAGTTAGTCTGTAGCGCAATTTGGTTAATCAGGGCAACCACCTTAGAAATTTGTTGAGACGATTCACCCAGATGCCTGACTTTGTTAGCGGCTTGGGCTACCGTGTCCCGTAATGTTGAAATCTTTTCCACCGTGCGTTCCATGGCTTGGGTTCCGACTTGGGCAGTTTCTGAGGCATTACGGGCTACGATTGCAGCATGGTGAGCGCGATCGGCCACTTGTTGAATAGAACACGTCATCTGTTCTAGAGACTCTAGAGTTCGGGTTGTCTCTTGCGCCTGTTTGAGCGCGTTGGATGAGAGTTGGACAATAGCCTGTTCGTTGTTCGAGAGCGACGTATTCACCTGAGTGGTAGCTCGTTTGACCTGCGTCACGATTTCTCGCAAATTTTCAACGAGAGCATTAAAGAAATCAGCAACTGTTCCAATTTCCCCCTCAGTAACCTCAGCCCTTACTGTCAGGTTGCCTTGGGCAGCTTGTTCAACATCCTGAAGTAAGTTATAGAGCTGACGCTGTAGCTCTTCGGTTTGCTGTTGTTGTTGTTGAGAAACAACTTTCACCTGCTCGATCAGATTGGCCTGTTCGATGGCAAAACCAATTTGCACCGCCAACTGCTGGAGAAAATAAAATTCCGACTGTTGCCAGTTCCGACTACCCGAACACTGATGAGTACACAGCAAACCCACTAAGCGATCGCCCACTAAAATGGGAGCAACCACACTGGCTTTAATTTGAAGCCGCTCTAGCAACTTAGAGCGATTTGGAGTCAGGTTTTCTTGATAAATGTCATGAGCAACCCACAGGATGCCAGCTTTATACTCCTGGAACTTTTCGAGCTGGACGAGTTGAGTAATGAGTGGTTCCTGAGCGGGCATCCAATCTGAGGCAACGGCTTGGGAGGTAATTTCTCCACTTCTGGCATCCGGATGGAAGCGATAGATTAGCATGCGGTCTGTTTCCAGAATAGTTCTGACCTCGTCTACCGAGATACTAAAGATGTCTTGGGGGTTTAGGGATTGACGAATGCGAGCAGTAAAATCCGCCAAAAACTGAGTACGCTTTGCCTCATTCGTTACGCTTTTGAGCAGAGTGGCTTGTTCGAGTGCCAGGCCCACTTGCGTGGCTAAATCTCCAAATAGGTCGATCGCGGATTCCTCCCAACTGCTTCCAGCCGAGCATTGATGCGCGATAATTATCCCCAAGAAGCGATCGCTCGTTTGAATGGGTGCGACTAAACTCGCCTTGACTCGGTATCGAGTCGTGAGAACGCTGTTGGTCTGATTTTGCTCGGCATCTTCCCGGAGATGCTCGATCGGATGAGCATAGCCACTGGTAAACTGCTCCAGATGACGTGGGGCAATGCCAATATCGGCAAGCTTAAGCCCCAACATTTTCGGACAATCTGAGAGTACCGACTCAGCGATGACTATGCCATCTTTTAGGCTAGAGTCCAGACGACAAATCAGCACGCGATCGACATTCAAGACTTGTTGAATTTCTGCAACAGCGGTGTTAAAAATTTGGTCTGGGTCGAGAGATTGACGGATGCGTAAGGCGACCTGCGAAAATGAGCTAACTTGTCTCGCTTTTGCCCGTTGCTGGAGAAAGTTCTTTTGGCTAATCCGTAGTGCCATCAGAGACGCCAACTGGACGAAAAAATCGATTTCTTCGGGTTGCCAAACCCGCGTGCGATCGCATTGATGAGCAATGAGTAAACCGAGCAGTTGGTCGTCTTTGAGAATCGGTACCACCATCTTGGCTTTAACTTGATACTTTTCTAAGAGATTCAGGTGGCACTCTGATAAACCAGCTTGGGTAACATCATTCACGACGTAGACGCGACCATTCCGATAGAGTCCGCCTTTCGTCTCTTTCATGCAGGTGTCTACGATTTGGTGTCCCAGCGACGGGGTTACTCCAGGTGCGGCTGATTCAGCGGTAACAGTTCCATGCCAGTTTGCATCGAAGGTATAGACAATTGCGCGATCGGTACCTAAAACAGTTCGCGCTCCATCAACGGCTTGTTGGTACAGGTAATCGAGTTCTACCTCTTGAGATTGGGAAGCAATCTCTCCTAATAAGAGCGTTTTTTCCGACGGGGGAATTGAAGAACTTTTGCCTAGAACAACTAGTGCGTTAGCGAAGCGCTGGTGCGTAAGCAGCAAAGCCCAGAGCGCGCTGGCTAATAATGCAGTTACGCCAGTTGCCAATGTCAATGTCAGCAGCAGGTGTTTTTGGAGAATTAGAGAACCTGAGGTGTCATCGTGCCGAGTTTGGGCAACCTGCTCGACCGCAGAGTGGTTGGCGATGTAATAGCTAGTTACCCCAACACCGAATGCTGAAACGAGGCTCAAACACAGTGTCAAGCCAAACGCTTGCCAGCGCGACTTCGCAACGGCTGTTTGATGGGATAAAGTTTTAGCCGCTCGCTCGGATGAGGCTTGTTCGATGACTGAGACTGCTGAATTGAATGGGTTTGTCATGAGGAGGGAACTAGTTTTGGTCGAAGCGCAGTAATTTTCGCATGCTTCAACCGTTGTTCAGCCTAGGCGGCACGCTTTAGCTGGCTATCGAATCCAGGATTGAACGCTTTGGAAAAAGCATTACCACCATCGACAGCAAAGCCAGTCGGACGAGCGACCGCTGAAACGGTTGCTGCATACTTTGGTAGCAATCACCCCGATTGCAAAGACTCTTACCCTTGTTCGGGTAGCACGCGTTCAGTAACTTAAGAAGTGGTGTGGAGATGCACTTTTAGTCTTACTGCCCGCGACAACATTAGCCTACGCGTAAAGATCTATAAACTTTTGGTGCAGATTATAACTTTCCTTCTTTTCATCATAGTCGCGATCGCAGGCGATCGGTTAAAACTTTTTTAAAGATTTGAAATACTCTCCTCAGATTGCCTTTTTCCCTCTTCGTCATCAGCTATTTTTCTCAACTGGTATTTAACGGACTGTGGTTAGGATTTATGATGAGTTAAAGTGTAAAGATTTCTGTAAGTTTTGTAGTAGCCTTAATAGTTAATAAAAATAATATTTCTGTTGTTTTTATAGTTTAAAGAATTCATGAAATTGAGAATAGACGACTATCCACTCTCTAGGCATCGAGTAGAGTGTGAGTATGAATACTCAAGCAAAGCTAATAATTACAGGTACAGAGAAATGACAGGCAATCTCTTAATCAGTCAAAGCTGGCAACCCCAGGCTGTTCTGAGGTGGATAAAGTATAACCACGGGGATAAGTTGAAGTCGATCCAAATCCTCGATATCAGAACATACTACACGTCATTTTAGAAGGGTTATAGTCGAACGTTTTGAATAGTTCCATGAATTTGTAAAACGTTAAGCGACTTGCCGACTCCTGCAACAGATAGAGTTGTATATATTAATTTTGCAGAAAATTAGCTCAATCTCTCTGCCAAAGGTAGTTAATCTTTGTTATTTTTTCATCCTCTCTATTAGTCACATCTAGGGTTGGGTAGTCATAGCGATTGCCCAAGCTTTATCTATTATTTAGTGGGGTTAAATCGGAGCTGATTTCCCTTTTTCCAGATGGGAGAGGGAATGTTGGTGTTTCAGAACCAGTAGAAACTAAACGCGTCGCGAAAAGGGATAATTCTAGAGGGGGAATTATCCCTTCAGTTGACACTTTACATCATCGTGGGTTA
>DATNPT010000189.1:0-3321 GCA_036703075.1 Chroococcales cyanobacterium | reverse complement strand
CTAACTTTTCGTTATTATCCAGTGCATTTAGACCCTTTTGCTCACGAATTTCGTTAATGCCCTGGCGAACGGCGGCTTCCATCTTCGCCGTTGCAGGCGATTGAACCGAAGCCTGAGGAGTTGGCGGTGCATGAGTGGGCGTATCTTGCCCAGGCAGTTGCGGGAAAAAATCGGTGACAGGTTCGCACCCCACCAAGGCTAAGGCAGTAGAGGCGCAGACTATCCATAGTAGGTGCGATGGTTGTTGGCACCTTTTTTTGGTATGAGTTAGTTGAATGGGCATCAATAAGAATAGAAAGCCATCTAGGCAAGAAACTGCTACGCGAGTTCTTCCTACAGTGGCTGCTAATACAGTTAATTGCAGTTCTATTCTAGAAAATTAGAAGTGGTAAGGACGATTTTTATCAGGTTGAGAGGGGAAATTGCAAACGAAACATTGTTTGCCCCGCCGCACTTTCTACCCGAATTGTGCCTCCCAAATGTTCTACCAGTTTTTTCACCAGTGCTAATCCCAAACCCGTTCCGCCATGTTTCCAAGGGTCATTATTAGGAACGCGATAAAACTTATCGAAAATGTGAGCGAGTTCGCGTTCGGGGATTTCAATGCCAGAATTGCTGACTTGTAACTGGAAGGTTCGATCTGTAGCCTGAGCCGATACAGTAATGGTTCCGTTTGGAGGCGTGTACTTACAGGCATTATTCAATAATTCCGTGAGAATTCGCTCTAGATCGGATAAATCAGTGATGAGAGTAGGCAACGTACCCGGAAGATCGATTTGTAAATGCTGCTGCTGCTCTCTCGCACGTTCGATAAACGGTTCGGAAATGCTCAATATCCAAATTGTTGGGTCAATTTTTGTCAGCATTAAGGGTTCCGTCCCGGCTTCAAGACGCGATAAATCTAGCAGGTTATTAATCAAGCTAATTTCACGCTGACACTCCTCATTGAGGATTTGGAAATATCGAACGGCTGCACTCGATTCGCTATCGAATAAACCAGCCTGCTTGAGGACGATTTCTAGCATTTGAGCCGCCATCTTAATATTGCAGACCGGGGTGCGTAACTCATGGGATACTGTACTGAGAAAATCATCTTTAAGATGGTTCAGTTTTTCCAGTTCCTCAATTTGAGCTTGCGACGCTTGATAAAGGCGAGCTTGGCGAATTGCGATCGCGCACTGATTCGCGACTTGCTGGACGAGTCGAATGTCTTGCTCGTGAAAGCCGCAATATTGGTGATTCACTAGCCACAAATCACCAATCACTCCTTGGTCATCAAAAATCGGGCAGGTGAGCATCGCCACCTTGCCTCGAACGGGGTTAGGAACGAGCAAGCAAAATTGGAAACACTCACCTTGCAGGATTTGCGCGTAAATTTCAGCAAACTCTTCCATCTGAGTGACATGACCCTGAGAGGAAGACCCTGAGGTATCGTATTCGTAGCAGATCGTAGAACTCCCCGCATCAAGGTCATACAAACCAGCGTTGCAACAAATTACCCCAAGCCCAAGCGCTAGTTCCTGCACGGCGGCTTGCAAAATCTGATTGACATCGAGACTATCGCGCACGCGATCGGTAATTCGTTTGAGCGTTGCCTCAAACTCAAACGCGATGCGTAACTCGGCTGTCCGTGCTTGGACTTGACGCTCCAACTCAGCATTGAGTCGTTGGATTTGCCGAAACAGTTCAGATTGTTGAATCGCGATCGCAACTTGGTCGGCAACCGCACAGGTTAATTCTACCTCCCAGTCCTGCCATGCATTGAGTTGCCGATTTCTCACCAAAGTGAGGCTGCCCCAAACGGAGGAGCCAAAGTGCAACGGAACCAGCAACCAAGCTCCAGGAAAGGTTTGAGCGAGTTCTCGGTTGATGGTGTCCTCCCACGTTGTGGCATCATCAATCCGAATCACTTCTAATCGCTTCAATCGAGCGGCAACTTCATTGTCTTCATCTGCAATTTCCATGCCTAGAGCGCTGGGTAACTCTAAATTTTGGCAATAATCGGCAACATGCAGCCAGATGTTCTGTTCTGGCAGATATTGCACAATTGTCGCTCGCTCGGCTTTCAGAAGTTGGGCAATTTCACCCGTAGCTGTAGAAAAAATTGTTTTTAAGTCAAGAGACTTGCGGATGGTTTGAATCACCCGATTGAGCATCTGCTCTCGTTGAGCTTGGAGTTGAGTTTGCTGGTAAAGTTGACTTTGTTGAATCGCGATCGCAACTTGTGCGGCTAGTTGCTTGAGCAGATCGATTTCAAACGGCTGCCATTGCCGAGGACTACTACACTGATGGGCAATCAGTAGTCCCCAAAGTTCCTCGCCTTGCAAAATGGGTACAACCAGCTTGGCTTTTACCTGGAACTGTTGCAAAAATTCCAGCAAGCAAGCATGGACTTGAGCCTGCTCCAAGTCACAGATGGCACAAATCCGTCCCTGACTGTACAGTTGATGATACTCGTGCGGAAAGACTTCTTCCGGAAACGTTCGGCTTAGAATAGTCGGCCAACCCGATACTACGGCTTCAGTTACAGCACTTCCTGTCCCATCTGGTTTCAAGCGATAGACCAAAACTCGGTCAGCTTGGAGAAATTGCCGCACTTCCGCCACTGTGGTATCGAGAATCTCTTCTAGATTCAACGATTGGCGAATGTGTTGAGTAATGCTCGCAATCAGCTGCTCTCGCTCTGCTCGTTGGCGCAGTGCTTCCTCTGCCTGTTTGCGCTCCGTAATATCCTGCCCGATACCAATGGCACTGCCATCAGAAAGCTTGACATTGGCCCAAGCCGTATCAATCACCCTGCCGTCGCGAATGCGGGTCTTGAAATCCCCCCAACTCTGTGTGGCAGATTGAATAAAGTCGATAATGTTTTGGCGATAGTCAGGGTCTGGGTAGAATTCGGAAAAGATATCATTCGTTTGGATCTCCTCCAGTTTCCAGCCTAATGTCTTCTCCCAAGCCCGATTAATCCACTGGACTTTACCTTGAGGGTTAAAGAAGGCAAGCATGACGGGAAGGTGCTCGAAGATAGTCTGTAGCACTTCCTTCTGCTGCCTGAGGGCAGCTTCTGCCTGCTTGCGCTTGGTAACGTCCATGCCAACGCTCCAAGCAGCCCAACCCGGAATGGGAAATTGTTGGGAAACGTTAGACCAGGCAATGGTTTTAACCGTGCCATCTTTGCAAGTGAGCTTCCATTCCCAATCGCGATAATGATGGCCGCGCTCGGCCCAAGCTGCCATCATGCGCTGACGATAGTCTGAATCCGGATACAGCAGTTCCCTCGCTCTCGGATTGCCAACAATTTCATCAGCGCTGTAGCCTGTC
>DATNPT010000186.1:0-3647 GCA_036703075.1 Chroococcales cyanobacterium | reverse complement strand
TAACCCTGTTGATGTGGCTAAACAGTGGTTTGAGCAAGGAGCCTCGCGACTGCACGTCGTCGATTTAGATGGCGCAAAAGCCGGTAAGCCAGTCAATACAAGGGCAATTGAAGCGATCGTACAAGCTGTCCCCGTGCCAGTGCAAGTGGGAGGGGGATTGCGCGATCGCTCAGGCGTTTCCCAGTTATTGGAACTTGGCGTTGGGCGAGTGATTTTGGGTACGGCAGCCGTGGAAGACCATCCACTAGTGAAGCAATTGTGTGAAGAATTTTCAGGACAAATTGTAGTCGGCATTGATGCTCGTAACGGATTGGTTGCCACTCGCGGCTGGTTAGAGACATCAGAAGTTAAGGCAACAGAGCTTGCTCGGCAGATGAGCGAGTTAGGAGCGGCGGCAATTGTCTACACGGATATTCACCGTGATGGCACACTCGCTGGACCGAATTTGGACGCATTGAGGGAGCTGGCTAATGGTATTTCCATTCCAGTTATTGCTTCTGGTGGCGTCAGTTCTGTTACCGATTTATTAAGTCTACTTGCCCTCGAACCCCTGGGAGTCAACGGTGTAATAGTTGGTCGCGCTCTTTATACGGGCGATGTTTCCCTAAAAGAAGCGATTCAAGCCGTTGGTCCTGGACGCCTTCAGGATATCCCTCCAGATTTGGGATTTTCAACGTTTGCTTGAGGCATGTCGTAAAGCATTGGTGTCGGCTTGGGGGTTAGAACCGTAGCTACACAGACTTGCACCCGCCTACGCGGGTTTTAGGATGAGCCTGCGGTTGAAAAGCTCAAACAAATTCGGCTGAAACGCGATTGCGCGTTAGCGAGGCGGAACGAAGTTCAGCGCACCGCCAAAGGCGATCGCAACTTTGAGGAAGGGTGCGATTAAGGCAACTTTTCCCGTAGACATGGAGCATAGTACAGAGAGCTTGACTCTTGCGGCGTTTCTTGAGCTTTGGCTCGTGGTTTAAGCGCGAGCAAAGCGATCGCTTTTGACTGCATTCGTTAAGCTCTCTGCCTAACAGGGTTGCTCGCTTTGTCTTATCCTGTGAAGACAAGCCGTGAAAAAATCTTTGCAGAGATGAAACTTTACTACATTCCAACCACTAGAGCCGTGCGCTCTCGGTGGCTGCTCGAAGAGATGGAACTCTCTTACGAGTTAATCCGTGTCACGATGGAAATGACTAAACAGCCAGAATACTGTCAGCTCCATCCTCATGGCAAAGTTCCTGTACTCGTTGATGGGGATGTAACGATTTTTGAGTCGGCGGCAATTTGTGCTTATCTGGCTGACAAGTACCCGGAAAAAGGATTTGCGCCGCTCCCTTTAACCTCCGCACGAGGCTATTACTATCAATGGTTATTTTATGCTCCTCTAACTCTAGAGCCGCCAGTAGAGCAATTCATGTTTAATGTTTTACCCAATTTGCCGGAAAAGGTACTCCCCGTAAAACAGCGTAGTCATATATCCCAACAAGAAGCCGAGCAATGGTTTGCCAAAGTTTGTTCTCCCCTTAACGAACTACTCAAAGAGCAAGATTATCTGGTCGAAAATCGCTTCAGTGCCGCTGATGTTGTTACGGGTGGAGTATTATTGTGGGCGCTGAGACTAGGAATGCTCAAAGAAGATAATCCCATTAAAGCCTATATGACTAAACTGATGGAGAGACCAGCTTTTCTGAGAGCCGATGAAGATTTTTATGCAAAGATAGATTCTAATCCTTGAGCATCAACTCAGCTCAGTAACCTCTTACTTGCTCAATTGATTTAGTATTTACTTCTTGTCCGATTTGGGTAAGTTGTGAATTTAGAATAAACATGGGTGCGCCGCCGAAAATTAAAATGGTTAGAATCCCAATCAAGGCAGTTTTCCTTGTCGGTTCAGACCCCTTTTCTTTAACGGCTTGGTTATTAGTGGCTAGGCAGTTCTCTTGAATCACCGAAGTCCAATCATGTCCACTGGCCGACCCCAAATCCAAGACTTTGAGGTCATATAAGGATTCGTATTGTGTAATCTGGGTGCGGCGATGTTTCTCCTCTGACATGCTGTTTTTCCTATTTCTAGAATTCGGATGCCATTTAATGACTCATCAGCCATGCCGTTTCGATTTATTCAAAAAGTTACATAACTTAATTTTGGAGTTTGAATTAAAAGCGAAGTCTACTGCCGAAACAGTAAAGGTAGCAAGACTTGGAGCGATTTGTCCCAAGGTTGTCCGCCTCGATGCTGGGACGAGTTGAGGAGTGGGTGCGTACCCAGCGTGATGCGATCGCAACAGAGAAAGCACCAAGGTTAATTTCAAACGATGGTTGAATAGAAATTTCTTAGGTCAGTATCGACGTAGCGAGCGCCCGTGAAACTCATGAATTCTTTGTTGGTGTTGGAAACCTCAACTTTAGCGAAGTAAGTTCGGGTACTTTAGACAAACCTTTTACTCTTCTTCAAAAATGGGTGCTGTCCATTGCTCGATTTCATCAGCACTCATATTACCCCTTGGGTGAAGTCGTGCATCGCGATACCCCCAGCCTTCGATATCGATCAAGTACTGAGCCCTAGACAGTAGCGTACCCTGACAAACTCGGTTTTTCGGAGGTGCGCTGTTCATCTCCTGCTGCAAGCGGTGCAGGAGCTTTTGCATGACCCAATCAGGAATTTTTTGTCGATCGCTCGGATAGATAAACCCAAAGAGAATCAGGTGGCTTAACAGTACCCGCCAGTAGGAACCGAAACGTTCGATCAGGCGCGACCAGTCAAGCTGCTCGCTACAGGCGTGAAGGAGGTGTGCCACGTCTGCACCGTCATAGCGCTCGCGCTCCATGATAAACGCCTTTGAGCGAATTAGCTCTTCTGCCGAACAGATGTTGAGAGGGATGTCAAAAACCTTTTCCTCGACGGCATTTTCAAACCAAGCATCATCAACCTCATCCTCACCATTTGCCGAGTTAAAAATTACGTCAACAAAGTCCTCTTGGCAGACGATCTTTCCCAACCAATGGGGATATGCCAGTTCGGTACTGCAACCTGTTGCGGCGAACACCTCGAACACGCGATCGCAATCGCTGGGACGAACAAAAATATCTAAATCTTTGGTATGGCGTGCAATCCCTGTAAAGCGCTCAAAGGCATAGGTACCGCCGAGGAGAAACGGTATTCCAGAGTCCTGTAACCTTGTCAGTACTTGACAGTAAAACGCACGGGTTTTCGGATCTAGATCGTCCTGAGTAGTTATATGTATATACGACGACATATCACAGATCGGCTTGTTTGAATACTGACCAACCTACGGGTTTTACCTCGCAGGCCGACCAGCCATCGGCTTGGTTAATTCCCTTATCCTGACGCAGAGGCAGCCATTTATCCTCAATCTAGAGACATTACTTGGCAAGGCTTGTCTAGCTTGTAAAATGCGACCACGGACGCATGAAAACCAAGCTACCCTGCGCCATTGTGGAGCAGAAACTAGTCTCTTACCAGGTTGCCTGTGAAAGCCCGTCAGTTTGGAGGAGAGCGGTTTACGCCCTTGGAGCTTTATGGAGGAACAAATGGCGATCGCAAAAGATAAGGTGCGCTTAGCAGCAGTTGGGGATATCCATTGCAACAAAACCTCTCAAGGAACCTTGCAACCGTTGTTTGAGAAAATCGCCGA
>DATNPT010000180.1:0-4634 GCA_036703075.1 Chroococcales cyanobacterium | reverse complement strand
GCCAAGATGAAAGTGCTGCCTCAATCGGGTCACACTTGTTTGCTAGAAGCAGACGTTAATCTTTTTGATATTTTGAAAGACCAAAACTTCTTAGAGGCTTCGGTTCCTAACCAAGATGCGGACTCGATTCTCATCCCGATTCCCGTGCCGGAGTCAGTTGCGAACAACGCTTAATCGGCTGTTTTAAGAGAGTTAATAGAGTCTTGCGATCGCATTGGCTTGCGTCTGGTCGATTAAATAATCTAGGATAGCCGTCTGGGCTGTCTGGGTTAGGCAAGATGCCCAACCCACTACAGTTCCATAATTTATTGAATTCTCATTCGTAAGCCGTAGCTTAGCCGGGAATTTGTGGTTGACCTTAACGAAACCTATTCGGATTGAGCCGAGTTTTAGATGAGTTAGGATTACTGCCTCGAAGCTGAGTGCCTGTGCCGCCATCTGCTGGGTCTAGGAAAGGTCGTAGATCGATACCGCTAGAATGTTTCACTGACCTGTTCGGGCCACCAAGAGCCGATAGACCTTGGTGTACGACGCGATCGAGCCATTGAGCAGCATTCTCTGTACCTACATATGTAGCGACAGCATCGGTTTGCTGACCAGTATCGGCAACCACTAAGTTTTCAAACACGCGATTGCGCGTTAACTCTGGATCTTGACCTGGAGGAACCGTCAGAACAATCCGACACGATGGATCGCGTTGAGTAGTAACGCAGATAATGTTGTAATTATTCTCCACAGATGTCTGCATTTCTTCTAAACCATCCGGTCGGTACAACTCCAAGCGTCGGCTAATCTCATTACAACGCCGCTCTGCTGACCAACCGCCTCCCAAGGTAGTAGGAGTTGCCCAAGGATAGGGCGAGCTTGGCTGACTCTCTGGAGAATACATAACGGTGTATTGACCGTCTACCATCTGACAGCTAAACCGAGGTTTGTCGGATGGATCAGCATTGGTACTAGATGGCGACTGCTCAGGTTTTGTGTCTACCACTACATCTTGAGCTAGGGTGGTGTCGCGAGAGTATTGGAGAGGAGAATTCGTACCTACCTGGTTAGCATTCCAGGCAAACGCGCTACTACTCGCTAGTAACGTCGCAAGTCCAGCTAACCAACCCATGTTTTTGAACAGTACAAACCTCAAACTCGGACTGGACTCAAACTGCTGTGACCTCATGCGAATGCATCCTCCCAAACTTGGCAATTACTGACCTTGCACCTGCTGGTTTTCGCAGGCGATCGAGCGATCAGACGTAACTAGTAAGGTTATAGGTTCCCACGTCTAGTCAGCTTAAGCTCACCCCATAGGGAACAGTTAAGGTCAGTGATGCGCGATCGCCCCAAATTTTCTCAGCCAACCAATGCTACTGTTGTCTCAGGCTGCGAATCAACTGTTAAAGAGCCATCTCCTTGGGCTAGGACAAACTTAAACATCGAAACTCTTTGCGAGCTTATCAACCAGTAGAGTCTGATTAGATAAGTTAATCTTTGTAAACCTTTTTTAAGTTTATTGGTATTTTATACTACCAAAAGACAGTAGAAAGGAGAAAACACAACAATGTCGGAGGCCCAGAAGCCGCTCTTCTCTATCAAAGAATTCCTGGAGCCTTCCGGTGGCTTGAACCCAACGCTACTCATGTTCCTAGTAGCGATCGTCTTAGTCGTCATCTCCAACTGTGGTTACTGGCTTTGGGGCTGGCCTGACCCGTGTTGCTTTTTCACCACTGTCCTTGCCTTGCACCTGGTAGGAACAGTAATTCACGATGCTTCTCATAATGCAGCACATCGAAATCGGGTTGTAAATGCCATTCTGGGACATGGAAGCGCACTAATGTTAGGTTTTGCATTCCCTGTGTTTACACGGGTTCACATGCAGCATCATGCCAATGTTAATGACCCGGAAAACGACCCCGATCACTATGTCTCAACTGGTGGACCGCTTTGGTTGATTGCAGCTCGTTTTTTCTATCACGAAGTTTATTTCTTTAAGCGGCGTCTGTGGCGAAAGTATGAGCTGTTGGAATGGTTCTTGAGCCGTTTATTTGTTGCGACTATCGTTTATGTAGCTTGTCAATATGACCAGTTGGGATACGTTTTGAACTTTTGGTTCTCGCCAGCTTTGGTTGTAGGACTAGCACTGGGGTTATTTTTTGATTATTTACCCCATCGTCCGTTTCAGGAACGCGATCGCTGGAAAAATGCCAGAGTTTATCCTAACCCAGTCCTAAATCTACTCATCGGGGGGCAGAATTATCATCTGATTCATCATCTTTGGCCCTCTATACCCTGGTATAAGTATCAGCCTGCTTATTATGCCGTTAAGCCTCTTTTAGATGAAAAAGGTTGTTATCAATCTCTGGGGATACTGGAAGGGAAAAAAAGTTTTTGGAATTTTGTCTACGATATCTTTTTAGGCATTCGCTTCCATAAGAAATCCTCCGATCAAAAAATTGAAGAGATTGAATTAGGGAAAACAGTTGGATAGATGTCCTTTGCGTTGGATTCTTACTTCCTGCCCGATTGAAGAATACCTATTTTTTTACTAACCACTCCAAAACACAGAGGGCACTTCAGGTATATGTGAGCTAAGTAATCTTGGGGCGGGAAGGGAGTAAAACTGAGAAAAAGAAATCTGATTGTTAAGATTCATAGAAGAAGCGAACTGCTTTCTCATCTTCGACGATTACTTTACCGGCGCTCTAGCGGTGGCGGGACAATTGCTTCCCCCAAACTCTGTCTTAAGGAAACTTTCTCTCAATTGCATAAGTTCATTGGCTTTAGAGATAGATCTATATAGGACATCCTAAACTGGTACTGAACCTCACTGATTCATGTTAGTGGGGTTTTCTTTTGCTATTTATGAGTGCGCCGCCACTCCCAAGCTGGGATGTACTTCTTATCTCCCCAAACTCCCACGCGCCGCTGTTTGGCATCCGCTTCTGCTGCCTGGACAATTTTGGCACTGGGGCAGTTTTTCAGGTAGGGTTTATAGACTTGCACGAATCCGTCTTGAGCCAAAACTTGCTGAACGAAGGTGCCATCGGGTAGACGGACTTCACTGATTTTGCGACCATAGCGATCGGTATCGGTGACGGTTAATGTAACGCGATCGCTTCCTTGTTTCACTAGCTGTTGCAATCGCTGCTTTGCTTGGTTTCCCCACTTAAATTGGTTTTTGTCTGTTGCTTTTCTGCTGTGCTTCTCTTGAGTGGAGTGAGGGACTTCCGGAGCATCTACGCAGGCGAAGCGCACAGTCAAGTCTTTGCCAGAGGAGTCGGTAAGCGTCAGCGTATCCCCATCGGACACTCGTTTGACTGTATACCCGCTTCCGCCCAATAGGTTCTCAATCGCTTTACATCCGACTAAAGTAGGGATGAGGATAGCAATACTGAGCCATCGGGAAGACTTCGGTAATCGTCGAAAAAGGTGTGAAGGAACATTGGGAAATTGAGAGTAGTTGCACATGAAAAAACTCTTAGTTACAGGTGCTAGCGGCTTTTTGGGATGGAACCTTTGCCAGCTAGCAAAACAACAATGGGAGGTTTATGGAACCTACTTTTCTAAGGCGGTTGAAATTCCCGGTATAACCCCCGTGAAAGCTGACTTAAGGGAGTACCAGGAAGTCAAGCGTTTGTTCAGTGAGATTGAGCCAGCCGCCATCATCCACATGGCGGCTCAATCGAGTCCCAATTTTTGTCAAACTTACCCTGACGAATCCCGCTTAATCAATGTGACAGCTTCTAGCAATATTGCCGGACTAAGTGCGGATTATGGCATTCCTTGCGCGTTTACTTCAACTGACTTGGTGTTTGATGGTCGAAATGCCCCCTATCGAGAAACCGACGCGGTATGCCCGGTTAGCCAATACGGCGAGCAAAAAGTGATGGCCGAGCAGGAGATGTTACAACGTAATCCGAAAGTTGCTGTGTGCCGGATGCCTTTAATGTTTGGGTTTGCTCCTAATGCGCCTAGCTTTATCCAGCCGTTTATCACGATGCTGAGAGACAGGCAAGAACTGCGGTTGTTCACTGACGAATTTAGAACGCCAGTTAGCGGAACAACCGCAGCGAAGGGACTGCTATTAGCCTTGGAAAAAGCAGAAGGACTCCTTCACTTAGGGGGCAAGGAACGAGTATCGCGTTATGAGTTTGGTCGCTTAATGGTAGAGGTACTCGAACTTCCCCAAGATGGCTTGAAGGCTTGCCGACAACAAGACGTTCCTATGGCTGCACCTAGGCCAGCAGATGTCTCTTTGGATAGTTCAAAGGCGTTTGCTTTGGGATATACACCGTTATCCATGCGAGAAGAACTAGAAGCACTACGGGGTAACGTTTGAAAGTCGATTGTCAAGCCTGAACAAATGTCCACTCCAACACCTTAATCGGTGCTGCCTGTAGTGCTTTTGTCAGTTCCTCATCATCTTTAAACGTCACTTGCTCCAGGTAGGAGGCTTCAACATTGACGGTAAACGGTTCTGCTTCAAACGGCCAAGGCGTCACAGTCACTTTTTCATCTTTGAGCTGTACCACATCGTAGCGCATGCCATCCGGCCCTTTAGCAATTTCTAACGCCCGCTCGCCAACTGGCAAATGGCGCTGGCAGAGGATGAGTGAAAGGCGATCGAACATTTGCATAAA
>DATNPT010000154.1:0-10085 GCA_036703075.1 Chroococcales cyanobacterium | reverse complement strand
ACCTTGCCGTAAGGTTACCGGGATGATTTAAAGCCGCTCTCTTTTCTTTCTTTGTGTTCTCTGTTTCTCTGTGGTTCTTTATCTTCGCAAATTAAATGTAATTGCTGTATTTTTTAACATTTAATCTGAGGAATCATTTTGATTCCCAACATAAAAACTATATTCAACGCTTTAATTGCCTAGAATATTGGTCATGAGTTTGCTGAATATATGCTTTTAAGTTGAGGATAAAGGGCTTGATATCGCGTCCAAGCTTCTGCCAAAGTTGACCCAAATTCTCCAGGCGTTGCGGCAAGTGTTGGTGTAGGTGTCAGATTTAAGGTGGCGTTAGCGTCTGGATAAACACCAATTCCCATCCCTGCTAGGATGGCAGCACCTCGGGCTGAAGCCGCTGCAACCGTCGTTGCATACAGAGGAATTCCGAACACATCAGCTAGTAACTGTTTCCAGGGCATCTCCTGCGTTCCACCACCCGCTAACCTGAGTTCTGTTGCCTTAACACCCGTTGCCTCAATCGCTTCCAGCCCCTGTCGCAAGGAGAACGCCACTCCTTCCAAAGCTGCCCGCATCAAATGCGATCGCGTGTGATGCAGTCCCAGTCCAACCCAGGCCCCGCGTGCATGAGGGTCAAGGTGAGGAGTTCGTTCTCCCGTGAGATAAGGCAAAAAAGTCAACCCCTCGCAGCCAGGAGGAACGGAAAACGCTTCAGCATACACTTGCGACCAACTTAAGCCGAGAAGACTTCGCACCCACTCCAGTGCGAGTCCTGCATTTTGCATAGCAGCCAGCGTGTACCACTGATTAGCTACTGCGGCTCGATACAGGTGTGTATGACCCTGGGGATCGATCGTTGGCTCAGAGCGGGGCGTAATAATTTGAGCTGCTGTACCGATGGTCAATTGCACTAAACCGGGTTCCAAGAGTCCATTACCCAGTGCAGCAGCAGCAGTATCGGCTGCACCAGCGACAACGGGCAAGCCAACAGGTAAGTTCAGATGCTCGGAAGCTTCAGGTGTCAGGTAGCCTGCGATCGCATGGGAAGGCAAAATCTTTGGCAACCAATCACGGCGTAAATGCAGGGCTTCCAACACCTCTCCAGCCCAATTATCCGACACAACATCGTAAAGCAAGGTACCGGAAGCATCAGACGGTTCTGTGGCGACTTCTCCAGTCAGTTGTAAACGCAGCCAATCTTTCGGCTGAAGCGACCAGCGAGCTTCTGTGTAAACAGCAGGTTCTTGCGCCTGTAGCCACAATAAACTTGAACCCGCCATTCCCGTTGTAATGGGATTGCCAAGACACTTTTGGAAACCAGCATCAAGCGATCGATACGCATCAAGTATCGTGCTAGACCGAGTATCCGCCCAGAGAATCGCAGGACGCAGGGGTTGACCCGACCCGTCTACCAGAACGACGCCATGCATTTGCCCTGACAACCCAATTACCTGTACTTGCTCGAAGCGTTGCTCTACCGCTTGTCTAACAGCTATGGCAACGGCTGACCACCAATCTGCTGGATTCGACTCGGCCCATCCTGGATGCGGGGAATGAACAGGATAGGGACTTGACGCTTCACTGATGACAGTTCCATCTGTTGCTAGTAACAATGCCTTAGCCGAGCCAGTGCCTAGATCGATGCCCAGAAGCATACAGTATTCTTGTGAAGTTAAGGGAGGGTTTACTCAATAGCCTTGCACCATTAGACTACTCCGAAGCCCTGCTGTTAGCCCTTTCTCTCAAAAAAATTTCATCACATTATGAAGTGGAGGAATCAAGCGAATTTTGACGAATATCCTATCTTTGAAGGAATAAACGGCAGAAAATACTGCTTTAATGCTGATTTTTGCTGAAATAGCATGTCAATCGCGCTTCTGTTGGTGTAGGCTAGTGTTCGAGTATTACAGTACAACACTCAAAAATCCTGAAATCCACATATCTTAAAGCTTTCATCGATCCATATCTGCGAAACTGACTTTAGAATAATGCAGTGAAACTTCGAGCCTGCGGGTGTTTCAGCCATTTAGAGTTGAAAGTGCCTGCACAAGGGCTAATCTTTAGGTCTCAAACCGAGATGAGAGAACGATAGTTGACCTGTATTCCAAACAACAAGGAGATTTCAATGAACAAAGGTGAATTAGTTGATAAGGTGGCAGAAAAAGCTACTGTAACCAAGAAGCAAGCCGACGCCGTCTTGTCTGCTGCATTAGAAGCGATTATGGAAGCCGTTTCCGATGGTGACAAAGTTACCTTGGTTGGCTTTGGCTCGTTTGAATCGCGGGAGCGCAAAGCTCGTGAAGGTCGCAACCCCAAAACTGGCGACAAGATGGAAATCCCAGCCACTAAGGTTCCTGCCTTCTCTGCCGGTAAGCTGTTCAAGGAAAAAGTTGCACCCAGCGAGAAATAACAGCTGATGACTTCGAGCGGAATGCATCATTGAACCGACCGACTCATGGGGGAAATCTAGCCTGGGCAGCAGAACTGGCCGGCTGTTCCCCTTCTTTGATTCTTGATTTTTCGGCGAGTATTAACCCACTAGGTCCGCCCCAAAGCGCGATCGCGGCAATCGAGCGTGGGTTAAAAGACCTCATCGCCTATCCGGACCCCAATTATCAACAACTACGGGCGTCATTGAGTCAACACCACCCGACTCTGACGCCTGACTGGATTTTGCCTGGTAACGGCTCAGCCGAGCTGCTTACTTGGGCAGCCAGGGAGCTATCAGAACTAGAGCAAACGCACTTAGTTACTCCAGCATTTGGCGACTACCAACGCGCTCTTCAGGCGTTTGGTGCCACTGTCCGGGAATACCCTATTGATTGGAAAGGCGAGATTTTAGATTTTCGACTACCAATCCACCATCTACAATCCACCATCCACAATCGCCATGGTCTACTGCTAAATAACCCCCACAATCCAACCGGGATAGTATTGAACAGAGAAACGATTCTGCCTCTGATGTCGCAGTATGCTTTGGTTATAGTGGATGAAGCCTTTATGGACTTTCTCCTGACCGACCAGCAGCAAAGCTTAATCCCAGTGGTGCAGGAGTATCCCAATTTGGTGATTTTGCGATCGCTAACCAAGTTCTACAGCTTCCCTGGATTGCGCGTTGGTTATGCGGTAGCTCACCCAGACCGACTGCAACGGTGGCAGCAGTGGCGCGACCCCTGGCCCGTCAATGCACTGGCAGCAGCGGCAGCCGTCGCTGTATTACAGGATGCAGAGTTTCAACACCAAACCTGGGACTGGCTGACACGGGCGCGATCGCAATTGTTTAATGGTCTAGCATCGTTACCAGGACTGCACCCCTACCCTAGTGCTGCGAACTTCCTACTGGTAGAGACTGAACAATCGAGTTCCCAGTTGCAGGAACAATTGCTCAAGCACAGCCGGATTCTCATCCGCGACTGCCTGAGTTTTCCCGAATTAGGCGATCGCTTTTTCCGAGTTGCTGTACGCACAGAGGCAGACAACCAACGCTTATTAGATGGTCTAGACGCCATTCTCAGTTATTAGTCGTTTGTTGTTTGTTGTCAGTTCACCACTAGCTACTACCAACGAGAACACACAACCACAACTAATACCAACAACCAGTAACTAATAACCAACAACCAATGACAGTTGAATACGACCTCATCGCGATCGGAGGTAGCACGGCTGGCATCCAAGCGGCGGTTGCTGCCACGTATTTGAAAGCTCGCGTTGCCTTGGTAGAACCGCAAGGGCTACAGACCGACTGGATGAAGCATGGAGCGATGTACGCTCAGGCTTTGGCTCAAGTCGGTCGTGTTGCTCAGCACGTTCAGAAAGCTGCTGAAATGGGCATTCACGTCTCCAACACTGACTCAATCCCAGAGCAACTGGTCCCATCTATTCGCGTCACACAAGCCATGCAGTGGGCGGAAGCGGTCATCCAAACAGGCTCGGAACAAGTGTCTCCTGCAATCTTGGCTTCGTTGGGTGTAGATGTGATTACTGGTGTTGGTGAGTTTTGCCGACTTCCTCACCTAGGCTTTATCGTTAACAACCGCCGTCTTCGGGCGCGGGCTTATCTGATTGCCACGGGTTCTTGTCCAGGCATTCCTAACATTGAGGGATTACCAACTATTCGCTATCTGACACCAGCAGATGTTTGGAGAACGGACTTCTCGCAACGAGCGCAAAGTAGCTGGGTAGTGATTGGAGATGGACCGATGGCGACTGAACTGGCTCAAACTCTACTCCGACTCAACTGTGATGTCACACTCATTGTCCAAGGTTCCCATATCTTGCCGAACGAAGACCCAGAGGCGTCTGGCTTGGTGCAAGCTCAGTTAGAAGCGGAAGGGATTCGCATTCTCACCGACAGTCAAGTGACTCAGTTTAGGCGAATTGAGGATAAAACCTGGGTTCAAGCCGGAAATCGGGCAATTGAAGCCGATGAAATTGTGTTGGCTACAGCTTGGCAGCTCAACGTGGCAGGCTTAAATCTGGAAGGTGTTGGGGTTAAATTTCACCCGCAGGGACTCGCTCTCAACGAAAAACTACAAACCACAAATCCTCGCATTTATGCATGTGGAGCTGTTGCTGGTGCCTATCAGTCTGCCCATATTGCTCAGTATGAAGCGAGCATTGCGCTGAAGAATGCTTTATTTGCTCCCCTGTTCAACGTAGATTATCGAGGAATTCCCAGGACAATCTTTTGCGACCCTCAACTGTCAAGGGTCGGCTTAACTGAAGCCCAAGCCAGACTCCGCTATGGTAAAGATGTCTTCGTCGTGCGGCAATACTTCAAATCTCTCGACAAAGCCCAACTCACAGGGGAAACGACAGGATTTTGTAAGCTGGTTGGGCGTCAGAATGGGGAAATTTTAGGCGCATCAATTGTTGGTTCAGATGCTAGTGAGGCGATTGCAGCGATCGCATTGGCGATGCGACAGAAAATGAAGGTAAATGCGATCGCAAACTTCCCCCAAGTCTCTCCCACTTTTTCCGAAATTGTTCACAAAACAGCTCTTGAGTGGCAGCGACAACGCCAACACCGTAATCAAACGTTACAAGACTTTCTAGAAGGATTTTTCAACTTTCGCCGTAAATGGTCTTCTTGACTCGTGCGGAATATAGGTTGTTAATAGTTTTAGTATTTATCGACAACGAACAACAAATAAAGAACAACAAACAACTAAATCACTTGGAGCTTGCTACAAATGCCCATACCACCCGCGATCGTAGACTTCAACCCAGCACCGATTCAGATAGCTCCAGCCATTACAGGAATTACCGATTTAGTTATTTATACACCCTCATCATCACAGGAAATTTCCAATATGGTTCTTTCCTCCCCACCTGCTGAAGCACCAACACAATTCACTCCATCAGCCCCACCCAATGACGGAGCGACTTGGACAACCCTCTCTACTACACCAACCGATGGCGCAACTTGGACGAGTCTGGGAGCGACTTCAGCCAACGAACCGACTTGGACGCCTTATCAATACCCCTACACTCAACCTTGATAAGCTGGCACATGAAGGGAAAGGGAAGTGAGGACGTACAAATCATCCAAGGTGACAACGGACACCTCAACGAAATCCCCACCGTTATAGCGGTTCTCAATTGTGTGTGAGACGCAGGATCGTGGGGGCGCACCGACGTGCGCCCAATTGTTGACATGCGCCCAACACCCCACAAACACCCAACCCAAATTATGGGAGCGATCGCGTTGTGATAGAGATAGTGCGATCGCAATGCTTTCCAACTGTATGAACATGACAGACGCTTTCCCTGCGATCGCGAAACCCTCTTTCACCCTTCACATAAGTTTACTTGCTAAGCTATATCACATAATGGTCATTTTTGTAGTCTCATTAGCAACACTTTCTAATTTTTACTTTATACTAGGTCTATGACCCTCCTTGAGAAAAACCGCAGCGGGATCGCAGTATAAGGGGGAAGATACCATGCAAAAAGTAATTAACACGACAGAATTAGAGTATGCCTTCTTATTTACCTTTAAGAAGGTAAACTCTCTAAAGCTAGAGGGCATCAAGCCGTTTTTTAAGGCTTTACCAGTTGACCCTTATATTAAGGGCAACTATCGACTCAGAAGGTTATCTCGCTTTACAGTTTCTGACCATAATGAGTTAATCAAGTTACCTCACGGCTACCTTTACCAAAGCAAGAACTACAATCCATTGGTTGGCGATGTCAAGCGAGAGTTTGAAGAACTCGATGATGAACTCATCAAACTAGATGCCTTTAAGACTCTGATCTTGGCATTTAGTGATTCTTGTAACCTTCATCCTGAAGCCGAAATCGGAGTTCATCAAATTAGAACGACCTGTTCGCCTACGAACTACGGCAACCCAGCACCGGAAGGTATCCATAGAGATGGGACCGATTTTATTGGCATATTCTCGGTGGATCGAGAAAACATTCAAGGTGGAGAAACCCATCTCTACACGTCAAGAAAGGAAAAGCCTGTGTTTAGTAAGGTGCTAAATTCAGGTGAACTGCTATTGGTCAACGATCACGAATTTTTGCACTTTACCACTCCGATTAAACCAACATCGGAGTGCCAAGGGACGAGAGATGTTTTCGTATTAACTTCTCCAAGCTTAATTTGTGATTAGACCGTTAGTTGGAAGTAGATAAATGGCGATTGGCTCTGCTGTTAGGTCGAGCTAATCGCTTTTCTTGAATTTTTGCGATCGCATTCATAAATTTCAGTAACTATCGCTCCTTCGCCAATTGAGCTTTAGCTTGCTGCCAGAGCGTTTCCAATTCATTTAGCGTGTAATCCTCAAGAGGACGGTCTGCGAAAGCCTCCATTTTTGATAGACGTTGCAGGAAGCGCAGGTTAGTCTCCTGTAAGCCTTGGGACGGGTCAAGTTTGTACCAACGAGCAACATTAATCAGGGTAAATAGTAAATCTCCCAGTTCTGCCTGTTGCTCAACGGGGCTTTCCTGTTCTAATGCTTGTTGAAATTCTGCTAATTCTTCATCAAACTTTGCCCAGACGCCTTCAATATTTTCCCACTCAAAGCCAGCCGCCGCCGCTTTTTGAGAAATCTTCATCCCTGCCATTAAGGGGGGCAGCGTGCGAGCATAACGTGCGAGTTTGCGACTCAATCGCTGCGCCTCTGCGCTAGTCTCTCCTTTCTCTTGCGCTTTGATTTGCTCCCAGTTCTTATGAACTTCTTCGGCATCTCGAACCTGGACATCTCCAAATACGTGAGGATGACGCCGGATGAGTTTTTGAGAAATGCCTTGAGCAACGTCTTCTAAAGTAAAATGACCCGCTTCACTAGCAATTTGAGCTTGGAGGACTACCTGTAACAACAAATCTCCCAGTTCTTCTGCGATCGCATCTCGATCGCCACTGCGAATCGCATCCACCACTTCATATGCCTCCTCAATCACGTAAGGAGTCAGCGTTTGGGGCGTCTGGGCTAAATCCCAAGGGCAACCCCCCTCAGGCGATCGCAACTGGGCAACGACATCAATTAGCTGTTGCAGTGCTTCCAAGACAGAGGTTTGAGTTGTGAGCTGAGTAGGTTCCTGGGAACTAGACATAAGGGAAAATCAAACATCTACTTTAGTATTCTTAACGAGATTTTAGACCCTGCCACTCAGAACGTTCTTTCTTGCCCTCTCGCGTTCAGATTTGCAGGCATCGGCTTGCTGTTATTTTTTGGCACTACGTCGGGACGATGAGAGCTTGCGATTGGTCGATTTACGCTTCGTCTTTTTCTTAGAACGCTTGTAGGTGGAACTTACCCAATCGCTCAAGGAATGGCTCATTGCGCCCAGTTCTAAGCCTGCGAACAAGGCAAAGCCTTCGGTGCGATAATCGATCAGCGATCGCACGGCATTTTGAGCAAATTGCTGCCAACTCCAGGAAATATCGCGGAACGCCTGAGCGAGCGCAAAAACGATCGCGCCTAGCAGGAGGAGCCAGCTGACTAGATAAAGCACGCGTAAGGTTGTGCCAATTACGGGTCCGTGAGAAAGCACAGACCTATGGCGCATCGACTTTTGGTAAGGAATCCAAATCCAGCGGAACCAACCCCAGCGCTTGAACGGTCGCGAGTACAGGTCTAGGTCTGGACTCAACAGCAGTCCGCTAAAGAGAAACCCACTTGAAACCAGCAAAGTCAGGTTGCCACTCCGGGTCAGTGCTGCGGTCAAACCCGTGACTACAGGCAAGCTCCACAGCGTTATGCGATCGTGTATTTGACCAGAGGGCATACATTCTTGTATTTTTGTGTTAATCTAAGTATGACATCGGGCGGTTAGCTCAGTTGGTAGAGCGCCTGCCTTACAAGCAGGATGTCACTGGTTCGAGTCCAGTACTGCCCATACCGTTTGTCGAACAACTGTACGTTTGCAAATGCGCTACAACAAGCATTAGTTGTCCAAAATGGTCACTTTATGCTTGTAATTTGTTGAGTGCGAAGCAGTAGCTTTTAAACTTGATTGAGTAACTTAGACTGGACAGCTAAAGCGTTGGGCTTTTCTGTATTTGGACGTTTCTAAGTCCAGTCGTCTTGCCCTGAATTGCCACCAGCTCGGTAAACTTGACCGACTGTATGTAACTGACGAGTCTTTTCAAATAGTTGTTCTTCTGTCATTTGCCACCGAGCGAGCGCCTCATCCAGATTTTGTTGAATCTCTCTAGCCCCCGGAAAGCCACAATAGCGAATCCGCAGTCTAGCTAGTTCTGCCAAGTTGAAATCTGTTGGTTGTTCCTGTAAAAGGCGATCGACAATTTCCTTGTCGCGCTTTTCTTGAGGATGCTGCTGGTCTTTATTTTCTATCGCCGAAGCCATAAGTCAAAATGGGATAACTCATCTCATCAAAATCAATAGTAAAGGAGCAAAGGACTCTCCCCAGGTCTCGTGTGTCCTTCAACCCCTATCATCCTCTTGGGGTGTTTCTTTCCCTTCTAACTCAGCGCCGTGCTGACTTGAAGTTCGCGATCGCTATAGTATTGCAATACTATCGTAATCCTTGAAAGATTGATGCTAACTACTCTGGAAGTGCGCTGGTTTGCTCGCGGTCAACCCCCCACAGAGGTGGAACACTGGTTTAATGCTGATTGTCCTGGTGAGCTTATGAGAACACCTGAAGAACGAGAAGACTTATATCTCTACACGCCAAGATGTGACTATCTCAACATCAAACTGCGCCAAGGCAGTCTAGACGTGAAGTGGCGCAAGGCTCAGTTGGGCGTCCGGCAATTTAGCAAATGTTGGGAGGGGCAAGTCGAACAATGGTTGAAGTGGACGTGTAAAGACCCAGACTCCCAAACTATGATGCCCGCAGAGGTTATGGGGAAAGGACCGTGGATTAGTGTCAAGAAAGTGCGATTGCAGCGTCAGTATCAAGCTGTCTCTTATGAACTGACACAACTTAACGTGATGGACGATGATTGGTGGAGTATGGGATTTGAAGCTGCTATCGAACAAGGCGAGCAGTTTGAGAGTTTTGAACGTGTTGTCACTCAAGTGAGCCAAACGTATCGAGGGCCAGAGTTATCAACCGAGCATTCTTACGCTTATCCGGCTTGGTTATGCCGCGTTATATAGGCATTTGTCTATAGAAAAAGCTAACTTTACCTCAACTCGCCTCGCTCGACATGACAAAATCTCCTAGCTTGAGCGATGACCTACTCTACCACTACAGCCGATGGACAAGCGATCGCAAATTTCCCCAATTGCTATCAGTTCTTTACCCTTGACCATTACGATTCGGCGAGTCGTACACCTATCTCACGTCATTGACCCTAAAATTCCCCAATGGCCTGGCGACCCTTCTGTTGCAATTGAAACAGTAGCCGAGTTGCAAAGAGATGGCTATTACCTGCGGCGTTTTTCCCTTGGGGAACATAGTGCCACGCACATGAATGCGCCCAACAGTTTTCACACCCAAGGAATTAGCATTGACCAATATCCAGCCGAGTCGCTAGTTGCAAAAGCTGTAGTGATGGATATCCGCCAGCAAGCCGCAGATAATCCCGATTATTCACTAACCTTATCTGAGGTTCTAGCATGGGAGAAACAATACGGTGAGATTCCTCAGGGAAGTGTGGTGCTGCTCTTCAC
>DATNPT010000153.1:0-6763 GCA_036703075.1 Chroococcales cyanobacterium | reverse complement strand
ACAATATTGGCAAATCTTGCCCTTGGGCCCAACTGGATATGGCAACTCTCCCTACATGTGTTACTCGTCAATGGCAGGAAATCCGCTGTTGATTAGCCCAGAAAAACTGCAAGACCAAGGGCTATTAACCGATGAAGACTTCGCTAATCTGCCAGAGTTCCCTGTTGAGCGGGTTGATTACGAGCGGGTGATGCCAACTAAAATGCCCATGCTACGCAAAGCATTCAGTCGCTTTCAAGCCGATGCGTCAGAGGTGGCACGCAAGCAATTTACAGGGTTCTGTGAGGCTACAGCTAGCTGGCTGGAAGATTACGCCCTATTTATGTCGTTGCATGACACCTTTGAAGGGACAAGCTGGCATACGTGGGAACCGGAAATTGCTAAAGCTCATCCCGAAGCAGTAGCCAAGTGGCGGCAGAAGTTGAGCGAGGAAATTAATTTTCACAAATACTTGCAGTTTGAGTTTTTCCGCCAATGGTCGGAGTTAAAGCAGTACGCTAACCTGCATCATATCCAGATTATCGGCGATATCCCGATTTATGTGGCTCACAATAGCGTCGATGTCTGGGCGCATCGGGACATCTTTGCGATCGATGAGGAGACAGGCGAAGCGGCTTTAATGGCGGGTGTTCCACCCGACTATTTCAGCGCAACGGGTCAACTATGGGGAAATCCGGTTTATAACTGGGAGTACTTGCAACAAACTCACTTCCGATGGTGGGTGCAACGCTTCAAGGCAACACTTGATTACGTAGATATCGTGAGGATTGACCATTTCCGAGCATTTGAGGCTTACTGGGCGGTCAAGCAAGGTGAAACAACGGCCATGAATGGGTGGTGGGTGGAAGCACCGGGAGAGGCATTTTTCAAGACACTAAAGGACAACTTGGGAAATCTGCCCATTATTGCTGAAGATTTAGGCATTATCACACCTGAAGTGGAAGCACTACGCGATCGCTTTGAGTTTCCTGGCATGAAGATTTTGCAGTTTGCCTTCGGTGGAGACGCGGGAAATCCGTATTTGCCGTTTAACTATCCACGCAATTGCGTTGCCTATACCGGAACTCATGATAACGACACAATGGTGGGCTGGTTCAATCAGCTTTCCGACTACGAACGGGAGAACGTTTTGCGGTACTTGGGTCACCTCAGCTCAGAAGGCATTCACTGGGATTTCATACGATTAGCACTCAGTAGTGTAGCCAACCAAGCGATCGTTCCAGTGCAAGATCTTCTCGGTCTAGGTACAGAGGCGCGGATGAATTTTCCTAGTAAAGCAGAAGGCAATTGGGAGTGGCGCTATCGAGCGGATGATTTAACCGACTCATTACGCGATCGCCTCAAGCTCATGACCTACACATTCGGTCGTGCCCCAATCAGTTCTTAGTTTTTGGTTGTTGGTTATTGGTTGTTGGTTAACATATCCCTAACACCCCATAACTAACAACCCTCCTAAGAGCGGGGATTGGCAGCAAAAATCACCTCCTGGACTTCTCCTGGAGCCCCCATTTGCTTCGCGGTTTCGTCATTAAATTCAACTAAGACCCCTCCAGCATTGCCAGCCCGAACAATCAGTTTTTGGTCTGCCGCCCAAATTCGCTGCGTTCCCTCAGGTAAAACCCCTTCAAATTCAGTCTTCCCGTCTGCTACTACCCGAATCCAGGACTCAGCTTTGAGGGTGACATTCACTTGAACTTGCTTGCCATTTTCACTGGTTTTTACCACTTCAGTAGGCTTGACCATTGCTAATTTCGCTGGTGGGCTTATTTCCTGCAAACTCTTCCGGTCTGGTCCCTGTTTTTGGGCTTGAGGAGCATTGCTGTTGTCAATCGCTTGTTGGGGAGAAGGCTTGACCAAGAGAGATAAGCCACTCACCGCACTAATCACTAGCAACACATAAAGCACGTAGAGATGAATCGGTCGCAGTTGAGCGGCAGGCAAGTGCCGCCAAGAAGGCTTGACAAACTGAATGGTATAACCTGTTGGAAAAGCGTTGGCAAACTCGGCTCCATTCAAACCCAGTGCCTCCGCAAAGCGCTGAATAAATCCTTTGATATAAACGGGTTCCGGCAATTGATCGAGTCTACCTTCTTCGATCGCGTTCAGCAGTCTTGCCTGAATCCGAGTTTGAGCCGCAACGTCCTCTAGGGGAATGCACTGTTCGGTGCGAAACTCGCGGAGGCGAGACCCCAGTTCTTTGAGTTTCTCTATTTGTTCCTGCTGAAAGTGGAGTTTGTTTTCCTTCATACACTGTACTCCTTGATGTCTGCTGGCTCGTTGATAGATGTTAAGTCGATTTGGTTTTTTAGAAAACGCATTTCAAAATCTTTGAGGAAACGGTAATGACCGCTGGGTAACTCCGGCTCATCATCAGGTTTTAATTGAATAGGACCTATAGCAGTTCGATGCAAATGAATCACTGGATAGCTTAGCAGTTCTGCGACACGACGAATCTGTCGGTTTCTCCCTTCTGTCAAAACGATTTCCAAAAGAGTTTTCTCTCGTGTGCGCTCCAGTACGCGCACTTGAGCTGGCTTCGTTTTTTTCCCTAACAGGTCAACACCCTGACGCCAAAGTTGTAGAACTGATTCAGGGGGATGATCCTGTACCCAGACGCGATAGGTCTTGGGAACGTGATAGCGAGGATGAGTCAGATGAAATGTTAGCGTTCCATCATTCGTCAGAAGGAGTGCTCCTGTAGATTCTGCATCTAAACGTCCCACTGGATGAAGTCCTTGACCTTGTGAGAGTCGTTTCGGCAGCAGATCGAGAATGGTACGACGTTTCCTAGAGTCGCGACAAGTAGAAACTACACCAACGGGCTTGTTGAGTAACAGGTAAATCGATTCAGGGCGATTGTGTGGTTTTATCGGTTTGCCATCAACCTCAAGCGAGTCTATGTCTGGATTAGCTCGTTGTCCCAAATACACAACTGTGCCATTGAGTCGAACCCGTCCAGCTTCGATCATTTTCTCAGCTTCACGCCGTGAGGCAATACCCCACTGCGAAAGAATTTTTTGTACTCGTTCTTCCATGGCCCGACTACTGCGCGCTCTTCCATATCGAGTCTAGAGTAAGGACGAAGCGATCGCCGCTCTTCCTTTTGGGTGAGCGAAGAATTTTTTCCAAGAATGGGAACTCCTACGCTTCACACTTATTCTGACTAGACTATGTACAAATATTACAAGAATGTGGTTAACTGCAAGTGTTTGATTTTGACGAAAAAACAGGTGATTGAGGGAGACCAAATCGCTACTTATTGGGCAGCGATTTATGATGACTTTTTTTTATAAGGTTTGGGTGGGCATACCTAACAAACAGGCTTTTACCATTCCCATCTTGAAAAAGCGATGTGTAACCGAGAATGCAGCGAAATGGTGTTAAGGGGAAATGAGCGCTGAAACAGCAAAAACATTAACGCCCCAGAAAAGTCGAATTATCAGTAAAGTCTTGTCCCCGGCGATACGGCTATGGTTGCGATCGCAAGTCGAACACGTTGAGGATTTACAATTTCAGATTCGAGGAGGCGATCGGCAAATCCTCAAAGGTCATATTCCTAGCGTCTTCATTTCAGCGAGTTATGCCGTTTATCAAGGACTTCGCCTGAGCCAAATTCAGTTGGAAGGCACCGATATTCGCGTCAACTTAGGTCAGATGATCAAGGGCAAACCCCTGCGTCTTTTAGAACCTGTACCCGTCGAAGCTCAGTTGTTAATTACAGAAAGTGACCTCCACGCCTCCCTACAAGCTCCGTTGTTATCCACGGCTGTCATTGATTTCCTCAGTACATTGCTCCAATCTCATGGAACAATTGACGCAATCGATAACTTTAAACAGCGAGAGATTGCTTGGGAAAAAATTGATATCGAGATGGGTCAACTGACGCTCTTGGGCTCTCAAACAGACGCTAATCGTGAGACAACCCCGATCGCGATCCGTGCAGGCTTACAACTCGTATCCCCTCGCGAACTCCGGCTATCTCCATTTCAAGTTCAGATACACCCTGACCAACCTCCCTTGACCTTGGATGACATACAAATCGATTTAGGCTCAGAAGTCCAACTCCAGCACCTTGCGCTAACTCCAGGGCAGTTGATGTGTCGCGGACGCCTGAGTGTAGTTCCTGGAGAATAAATGGAGAAAACGGGGCAACCCAGGAGTGGTTGCCCCTACACCTGGCATCCGTGCATAAGTCCTAACTTTGATTCTTACTCCCCTTCCCTACAAGGGAAAGGGTTAGGAGTTAGGTTATTCTGATGTACACGTGCGTAACTGAGAAACGCTATTAATCGTGTCTAGCTAATATCCCTCCCAAGCCGGTTACGGAATCTGTAAAATGGCGGCGGTAGAAAGTAGGGATAAACAAGGCAAGCGAGGCGATTAATGGCATTGGATTTGCGGAAGTTTTACCAAGCCTGTAACCCCAGCAAAACCCTCAATCTGGGGAATGCGGAAGATAAGCAGTACTATATCGATTTTTCCTCAGTGCGAGGTGGTGAGATTATCCAAGAATTGGAGCGAACTATCACCCTCTTTTCACCGGATGAACCCACCTGCCAGCTCTTCACCGGGCACATCGGTTGTGGCAAGTCTACCGAATTGTTGCGCCTCAAAAACCAGTTGGAACAGCAGGGGTTTCATGTGGTCTACTTTGAGTCCAGCCAGGATTTAGACTTGGCAGATGTAGATATTAGCGATATTCTGCTTGCGATCGCACGCCAAGTCAGCAGCAGCCTAGAAGCGATCTCAATCAAACTCAAACCTGGATACTTTGCCAATCTCTTTACTGAAGTCAAAGACTTCTTACAAACCCCAGTCGATCTTACCTTGGGGGCAGAACTATCCCTAGGCATTGCCAAAATTACCGCTCAAACCAAAGATAGCCCCAAACTTCGCGGTCAATTGCGGCAATATCTCGAACCTCGCACTAATGGAATTTTAGAAGCGATCAATCAGGAGTTGATCGATCGCGCTAACACCGAACTCAAGCGACGCGGCAAACAAGGACTGGTGGTGATAATCGATAATCTCGATCGCGTCGATAGTCGTCCCCTACCCTCTGGTCGCATGCTACCAGACTACCTCTTCATCGATCGAGGAGAACAGTTACGCCGCCTCAATTGTCATGTCGTTTACACCATTCCCCTAGCCCTAATGTTCTCCAGTGAATCTGAAGTGCTAGCCAATCGCATGGGAGGTGGGATCGATCCCAAAGTCTTACCGATGGTACCCGTACATTTAAAAGATGGTAGCGAGTGCGCCGAAGGCATGGCACTGCTGCGGCAAATGGTACTGGCGAGAGCATTTCCTGATGTAAATCCGTATCATCGGGTAGATTTAATTACAACAATCTTTGATTCTCCTGAAACTTTAGATAGACTGTGCCGAGGAAGTGGGGGTCATGTGCGGAATTTGTTAGGACTACTTTATAGCTGTCTGATGAAAAAAAATCCTCCCATCTCACTCGATTGTGTAGAAAAGGTGATTCGGGAACGACGCAATAAGTTAGTCTTAGGAATCAAATCCCAGGAGTGGGAATTGCTACGTCAAGTCAGAGAACTCAAAACCGTACAACAAGAGCCAGAATACCAAACCCTACTCAGGAATATGCTCGTCTTTGAATACCGCAATGATGAAGCACCTTGGTTTGATATTAATCCGGTTTTGGTAGAGGCAAAAGAGTTACAGCCATGAACGCAGAATCCGGGAGTCACGACTCAGAAGTTGTAGAAGCGAACAGCCAGTTTCCCGTACAGGAATCAAACGAGGAGATAGCGGCGGAGAATGAGGAATCATTGAAGACACTCATTAGAGCCATTACTCTTTCTCAAGGCGAATTTTCCCCGATATTAGTGCGCTGCAACTACACCCATTTGCGGGAGCGAGTTGTGCAGCAATTGCGCGAACAATGTCCCATAAACATCCATGAGTTAGTTCTAGATGAATCAGTCAAAACCCTTTATACAACGATTGAGCAAGCCCTCAACAATCAGCAACCAGATGCGTTAATGGTATTTGGCTTGGAGTTGGTGGAGGCGATCGACCAAGTAATTGTTGCAACAAATCAAGTTCGGGAAGAGTTTCGCAAGAGTTTCCCTTTCCCCGTAGTCTTGTGGGTAACGGATAACGTCCTGCAAAAATTCACTCGATTAGCCCCTGATTTTGATAGCTGGACAACCACAATAGAATTTGCGATCGCAACTGATGAACTGATCGAGACTATCAATCAAAGTGCCGATGATGCCTTTACCAAGATTTTAAATGCAGGGGCTGGTAGATTTCTCGACAATGCTGTCCTGAATATAGCGATTGATTTACGTCGTCGCACAGAAATCAATTCAGCCATAAAGGATTTACAAAGCCTAGGACAAAAATTAGATCCCGAACTAGAAGCTAATCTACAATTCCTGCTTGGACGAGAAGCTCAAGCCAACAACCAACTCGACAAAGCTCGACAACACTATGAGCGAAGTCTTGTTTTTTGGCAGCAAACTCAGAATATAGAGCGGCATGGAGGGTTGCTTTTTTATCTGGGTTTATGGTGGCGTAGATACGCTATTTTACATCGAGCTGAATATCTTCAAGCTTGCCATCAAGCCAAAAGCTATTTTCAGCAGTGCGTTGAAGTCTTCCAGGAGGGGAATCGTCCAGAGCTAGCGGCAAAATTCATCAATGCTTTGGGAGAAGTATTGATAAGGCTAGAGGATTGGCAGAAATTAGAAGCTGTTGCTAAAACTGCGGTTGATTTACATCAAGTTTACTC
>DATNPT010000147.1:0-7830 GCA_036703075.1 Chroococcales cyanobacterium | reverse complement strand
CAAGCTAACGATATTAAGATTATTTTTGCCTTTCCTGGCATGGCGCTAGCCACCGCCTTTATTACAATGCCCTTTGTGGCTCGTGAAGTTATTCCGGTTTTGGACGAAGTCGGTTTCGATCAAGAAGAAGCCGCCAAAACTTTAGGGGCGAAGGATTGGCAAATCTTTTGGCGCGTCACTTTGCCGAGTATTCGTTGGGGCTTACTCTATGGCGTGATTTTGACTAATGCCAGGGCAATGGGGGAATTCGGTGCTGTTGCCGTCGTGTCTGGCAACATTACTGGAAAGACGCAACCCCTGCCGCTATTTGTAGAAGAAGCGTACAAGCAATATGAAACTCAGGCTGCCTACTCTGCCGCCGTTCTGCTCACCCTATTGGCAGCCGTCACTCTCATCGCCAAGGAAATCCTAGAACGTAAAACCCGAATTAAGGATGTTGAATAGGAGGCAACTATGGCAACTTCTAGTAGTAGCGATCTTCAGGGGAAATCACTTGAACCCCTGCAATTGGACGAGGAAACCGAACGTCTTGGACCCAATCGACCCACTCAACGGCGTATTCGCATTCGCATTCCTAAAGAATATAATGACGAGCCAGTGATTTCACGGCTGGTTTCCCACTATGGTGTGACCGTTAATATCACAGCAGCGTTGTTAGGAGCCAATGCCCGAGATGATGGTTGGTTTGACCTCGAACTGCGAGGTACGAGTCCCCAAATCGATAGCGCTTTAATTTACCTAAATGAAATGGATTTAGAGATTTGGGGTGAATCCGCTACAGAAGAGGATGGATGGTAGACGGTTACTCGTTGTTGGTTGTTAGTTGTGAGCAAGACTCTACCTTCACTAACAACTAACAACTAACTCAAGCCATGCTGCTTTCAATGGCCCAACGAGCCAACTCAGTTCGGTTATGAAGCCCAGTTTTGCCCAGCATGTTGGAAACATGACTTTCAATCGTTCGCTGGCTGACATTCATCTGCTCGGCAATTTGCTTATTCCCCAGACCCCGCGCTACAAACTGAACTACCTTCAGTTCTGTGGGAGTCAGCTCAACATCAAAAGGAACCTGAATTCTAGGTTCAGCCTCTGAGCCTGCATTTGAATGCTGGATCAAACGATTGGCTTGTTTGAGGGATGATTCCACTTGCGCGACCAGTTCTTCTGGCTCAAAGGGCTTCACCATGTATACATCTGCACCCGTATTGAGACCTTTAACTCGGTCTTGACTTTGTCCTTTGGCTGAGAGAAACAGTACGGGAATCCAGCTCGTGCGAGAGTCTTGCCGGACATGCTCGACTAGAGCGTAGCCGTCCATCTCCGGCATCATCACGTCACAGATAATCATGTCAGGAACGTCCTGGTTCAAGATTTCTAGGGCTTCCCGACCATTTTCAGCGGTAATGACTTCATACCCCCGAAATTCTAAGTAGTCTTTGACTAGCAAGATGAGGTTAGGGTCATCATCAATCAGCATCAGTCGCTTGTTCTCTCTGAGACCGTTATCTTTCATTGTTGACACTCGTCATGCCCAAGTTGCTGAAATGACAATTTATGATTCCTTCTGTATTATCTGCATTATCTGCAAGATTTTATAGACGCTACAAGCTACTGCTGACGCAATACCGAGAAACACGGTTCTTAAGCTGACCAAAAAACATGAATCAAATGTAGAGTTAAGAGTAAAAAATCGATTGGGACACGGAAGTCCCTAGATTAGATCCTTAATCTTATTTTCTGTGTTAGGCGACAAAGTTTGGAAAACTTAAAGTTAAAGTCAACGGCTTCTACTAGAGAATAGAGGCTACACCACAGGTTGTACCCGTTTGAAGGCAGTTGTTGAATCGTTAAAAAAATAATTCCAAGCCTAGTTGATTTTACCTACGTGACGTTAACTTTCGCCTTAAAGCCCTTACTCTGTCTCGGTTAACTGTTCCGCTGGTTCCGTACCATCAAGGGGTTTTGCAGAGGGTGGAACAACTGTTTCTGAAGAAGATGGGCTATCGGGAGACGGAGGATTTTCTGCTAAATTCACCGTTTCGACTGGGAGCTGAGCCACTGTGTCATATTCATTGTCCGGTTGTAGGGTATCCTCAGGTTGAGGCGTCTCTGGCAATGGGTGAATCGCAATGGCATAGTCTTCAACGATGCGATCGCCAATCAGATGCTCCTGAATAATCCGTTCGATGACTTCTGGGGTCGCATTGCGGTACCAAACCCCGTCCGGATAAACCACCATAATCGGGCCGGCCGCACAAATTCGTAGACAATTCGCTTTCGTGCGGAAGATACAACTCGATCGCTCGCTTGTCGGTTGGTCTAACTTCAACTCTTTGAGACGTTTTTTTAAGTAGTCCCAGGCTTCTAAACCGACTTCTTTAGAGCAGCATAGCGGTTTGGTCTGGTCAGCACACAGAAAAACGTGACGCTGAATTTGGGGAATCCCTAAGCATCGTATACTAGCCGCTAGTTTGCTTGTGTCTAAAGGCTCATTCGGGTTTGCTGTTTTTGGCTCGGACGGTTCACAGGGATTGCCATCACTTGGGTTGACTTGCATCGGTACTGAGTATTTGGCTCGGACTATTCTACCTACGGACGATCGAGAGTTCCAACTACTTTCTATCTATAGCGCGATCGGGTGGGTTATCAGAAATTCAGTATTTTTACTTAGTCGCTTGCAAGATGCCAGGGGTGTTTTGACTAGTTTAGGAAATTTCTTTTCAAGCCCTCAAAGCGTTTTCTTGAAAGGGTTTGAGCTATCGGCGATCGGTTAGTTCGGTAACCCGTACAACAGAATTTGTTGCAATCAACTGCTGCGTTTGAGTAAATTAGCACTCAGGAGCTGAGAGTGCTAAATCAGCCAAAAGAGTGTAGATCGGGAGAGATTAATATGGCAGCTGTATCTCTAAGTGTGTCCACTGTTAAGCCTTTGGGCGATCGCGTTTTCGTTAAGGTAAGCGCCGCAGAAGAAAAAACTGCTGGTGGCATTTTGCTACCTGACAACGCGAAGGAAAAGCCTCAAGTTGGCGAAATTGTGGCTGTTGGACCTGGCAAGCGCAATGATGACGGCTCGCGCTCTGAGCCCGAAGTCAAAATTGGTGACAAGGTTCTCTATTCCAAGTACGCCGGTACCGACATCAAGCTAGGTACTGACGAGTACGTTCTGCTGTCAGAAAAGGACATTCTAGCGGTCGTTTCATAGCTAGTCGCTCATACTGAGTTGGTTTTCACTGCCAACAACGGTCAAGAGCAACAACTAATTGCTAATAACACAAAAAGTAGTTTACTCACTAACTGAAAGAATCGACACCTATGGCTAAGCGCATCATTTACAACGAAAACGCTCGTCGTGCCCTAGAAAAGGGTATGGATATTCTGGCTGAGGCTGTAGCTGTTACCCTTGGGCCAAAAGGACGCAACGTCGTTCTAGAGAAAAAATTTGGTGCTCCTCAAATTGTTAATGATGGCGTCACCATTGCCAAAGAAATTGAACTAGAAGATCACGTTGAGAACACTGGCGTCTCCCTAATTCGGCAAGCTGCTTCTAAGACAAATGATGCTGCTGGTGACGGTACCACAACAGCGACCGTTCTCGCTCATGCCATAGTCAAAGAAGGCTTGCGTAACGTGGCCGCTGGTGCAAATGCGATCGCGCTCAAGCGTGGTATCGACAAAGCCACCACTTTCTTGGTAGACAAGATTGCCGAGCACGCTCGTCAGGTTGAAGATTCCAAAGCTATTGCCCAAGTCGGCGCTATCTCTGCCGGTAACGACGATGAAGTCGGTCAAATGATCGCCGAAGCAATGGACAAGGTGGGCAAAGAAGGTGTGATTTCCTTGGAAGAAGGCAAATCCATGACCACCGAATTGGAAATCACCGAAGGGATGCGCTTTGACAAAGGCTACATCTCGCCTTACTTCGCCACCGACACCGAGCGGATGGAAGCCATTCTCGAAGAGCCTTTCATTCTCATCACCGACAAGAAAATTACCTTGGTGCAAGACCTGGTACCTGTACTAGAGCAAGTTGCTCGCGCCGGTCGCCCTCTGCTGATTATCGCTGAAGACATCGAAAAAGAAGCTCTGGCTACCCTGGTCGTCAACCGTCTGCGCGGCGTGCTGAATGTCGCTGCTGTCAAGGCTCCTGGCTTTGGCGATCGCCGCAAAGCTATGCTCGAAGACATCGCCATTCTCACTGGCGGTCAACTGATCACCGAAGACGCAGGTCTGAAGCTGGACAGCACCAAGCTGGATATGCTGGGCAAAGCTCGTCGCATTACGCTCACCAAGGAAAACACCACTATCGTTGCTGAGGGCAATGACAAGGCCGTTAAGGCACGTTGCGAGCAAATCCGCCGTCAGATGGAAGAAACCGATTCTTCGTATGACAAAGAGAAGCTGCAAGAGCGTCTGGCTAAGTTAGCTGGTGGCGTTGCTGTCGTAAAAGTTGGTGCAGCGACGGAAACTGAAATGAAAGACCGCAAGCTGCGCCTGGAAGATGCAATCAACGCGACCAAGGCAGCTGTGGAAGAAGGTATCGTTCCTGGCGGTGGCACAACCCTCGCTCACCTCTCTCCTCAATTGGAAACCTGGGCAAATGACAGCCTCAAGGGTGAAGAGTTGACTGGTGCTCTGATTGTTGCCCGTTCTCTGAGCGCTCCTCTGAAGCGAATTGCTGAGAACGCTGGTCAAAACGGTGCCGTCATCGCCGAGCGCGTCAAAGAGAAAGACTTCAACGTTGGCTTCAATGCAGCGACCAATGAGTTTGTTGATATGTTTGAAGCTGGTATCGTTGACCCTGCTAAGGTGACTCGTTCTGCTCTGCAAAACGCAGCGTCCATCGCTGGTATGGTGCTGACCACCGAGTGCATTGTCGTTGACAAGCCTGAGCCGAAGGAAGGCGCTGGTGCTGGCGCTGGTGCTGGCATGGGCGGCGGCGACTTCGACTACTAATTCAATCAAGGGCGTTGTTGCTGCGGCGACGCGCCCTTGTAACAAAAAACAGTTGCTTCTTCAAGTAAAGGCAACTGTTTTTTGTTTGCACCCTACCGAGTTGCGTTCAAAGAACGTAAACTTTCTAGAGTGCCGAGCCAGTAATCCCAGAAACATTAATTTTTCCTAGGGACTCCTGCCCCTGGGAAAAGTCCCAAACTCTTAATCGTCCCATATCACCCAATCAGGTGAGCTGATCGGGTGAGGTCTGGAGTACGGGAAAGAACCTACGATCTATATGCATTACCACTGATTGAGCCTGTACCCCACTGTTTCACTCTCGTGGGGTATTTTCTTAGGACTGTGAGGGTGAGGCAATTGGATAATCTTAATAGCGGAATTTATTCTCATAGTTTTAAACCTATAAATAGCACGAGCTTAGAAGTTGTTGGACTACCTCTTGAATAGGCTCCCACACTCATCCGGCATCAATCAGCAAAAGGAAACAGCGATGAAAACATTTATTTTGAAAGTTTTGTGTCTAACGCTGATTCTGTTCACTAGTGCAACAGGATTATTGACAGAAGCTGCTTTGAGTACGCCCTTAGTGCATAAGATAGCGATCGCGGCTCAGGCACCTGTGGTCAACCCTTCACCTGAGGAAACGCCATCCAACGAGACTATAACTTCTCAATCCTCAGCCTCATCAGAGGCGAAGAGTCAGACAGCAAATAGCGATCGACAACCTGCCGACAGCCAATCCGTCGAGTCAGAACGCGCCAAGCAGGAGTCTGACAAAACGCCATCTGTGCCAGCAGGACCTTACGATATGCGAAGAATTCAACAATTCAATCGCGCGTTGTATGGCTCTTGAACGTTAAAGAATTTGGATTAGACAGCCTACAATGTGTACGGGCAGATAGTCCTCTGCCCGTATGCAGGCAATTGCGAGTTAATCAACCCACGTTCCTAACTTGTCGGATTGACAGTATTTTTGCAGCGATCGGGTAGTTCAAAGTGAATCACCTCACAGTTATTGGTATTGGGAAGTGGCTCTAAGCATTTACAGGGCAGCCGCTCTTCAATGAGTTGAGGTGGATTCGTTGAACCGAGAGTAGGGGCCGGAAGTGGCTTGGCTCGGTCAGACTGGGGGTCAGAGCCTCCCGTACCGACTTCAAACTGAGTCATCATGTCGTGGTCTTCATGCACAATGTTATGGCAATGCATCATGTACTTTCCTCGATGCGGACCAAACCGGGCGACAACGCGCACAGTTTCCAAGTCACTTAGTACCACTACATCCTTCCAGCCTCGCTCGTAGGGAAGTGGAGGTCGTCCATTGCGATCGATGATTTGGAAATCTATCAGGTGAATGTGAACTGGATGCGTCCAGCCACCTGTATTGACAAGCTGCCAAATTTCGGTATCGCACTGCTTCGGATTAGCATCCACACGGTTGGGACTCCACGTCTGATTGTTGATAGTCCACTGTTGTCCGTTTCGTCCAAATCGGAAGGTGCGAGTCTGAGTACTGCGGCTCTCCAATGCGTTTCGTGAGGTTAAAATGCCTAACTTGGCAGGGATATAGCTATCATCTGTTACCGGCTCGTCCTCTAAGTCAAACCGCATCACAGAGGCAGACCCAGAGCTAATATTACCGGGAAATCCCAAATCCCTCAAATAAACGTGTTGAACATTGGACGGGAATTTGGCAAAGTCGATCGCGATACCGTAACGCTCTGCCACTCCTATCCGCAGGGACTGGTTTGGGGCAACGAGTGGGACGGGTTCCCCCAAGAGTCCAGCATCAGAACCCACCACAATCAACTGGTCGCCTGCCTGCGTTAAGGTTCGATCGTCTCGACTCAGGACGAGTTGATAAGTGCGAGAGGCAGAGGCATTTAAGAGTCGGAAGAAGTATTTACGTCGTTTGACTTTCAGGTGAGGAAAGGGTACTCCATTGACTAGGGTAACGTCGGCGTAAACACCCCGTTGTTGGCGATCGTTAAATACGAGTCGCCATTGGTTTGTTGCACCTTTGTCTGGAATCTCAAAGGTTTTATCTTGAACGATCAGGGGAATCTCAAATTCTCCACTGGGCAGACAGCCAAAGTCGTTGGGGTTGCAAAAGTCTTCTTTGGCATATTCAACAATGTACATGCCTGCTAACCCCATGTATACGTTGCGAGACGTTTTCTGGACGGCATGGTCGTGATACCAGAGGATGGAGGCGCGGTTGTTTGGATAGAAATAATCCTTGTAGTATCCGGTGGGAATCAAGTCTTCTGCATAACCATCGTACTGAGGTAGGGAGGCCATGCCATGCAAATGAACAGAGGTGCAGATGTCGTTGCCGCTTGCGTCCTGTCCTAACTGATTGATAAAGCGAATGCAGGATTCTCGATTTTTAGCTTGTCGAATCAGCGGCCCTGGAGACGTACCGTTATAACTCCACACCTGAGCGGTAATCGGCGGTTGACCCCCTCTGGCTGGCAGAATCTCAACCACTTTCTTTTGCATGGTAATTTCGTAGTAATCAATCGGCTGATCGAAGGTTTGACCTTCACGAACAACCTGGTACGTTTTATTGAAGGACGGTTTGAGGGGTTCAGGAATGTAGAGCGGTTGAGCGAAGCGATCGATCTGTGGACTCAATTGAGGGGTCTGAGTACTCGGTGGTAAGGGTTTTTGTTTACACTCTGCCCAAGCACTGTTGGGAAATCCAAAGGGCGATACCAGCGTTCCGCTGCCTACCAATCCAAGTTTGAGTACCTGACGCCGGGTAATTTTCATCGTCTTCCTCCACGTATGCCGTCTTTGTTGCCAAACGACTTCGCCGAAGCGGACGGGGTCGCACTTCAACGTACAGTCAAACTTTGACGCCTTGTCAAAGTTTGA
>DATNPT010000138.1:0-18221 GCA_036703075.1 Chroococcales cyanobacterium | reverse complement strand
GATTCTATGTTCGTGAAGACTCGCTAGCCCTGCGCCAGTCGCATCCCGGTAAATATTTAGCAATATTAGATTTTAAATAAACCTTCCTGACCTTTAAGTGATGCACGTCAGTGTTCGTTAGCCTTTTCAAGATACTCCAATACTGAATGAATGTCCGTAAAGAATCAATGTTGCTGCGTTTACATCATTAGCTTAAGCTCATCTCCCGAGTACAGTACGAGGGATTTCACCTACTTAGTTCATAGTTCATTGCTCTTCTCTATGAACCATGAACTATGAACCATAAAGGCTGTGCCCTCTGATGTAGGGCGTATTTCATTAAAGAAGCAAATAGCTGTAAAACCATCAGGTAGCAAGTGCCGAGAGACGGGCATCTTGGCTTCTGGTGATTGGGCAAGAGTTAGTTGACAAGCGATGGACTAACCTCTTTCCTATGCAGTTTCTGCGAGTAGAACGAGGCCGTTTCTTCGCCTCTAGCACACTCAGCCGTAAACTGAATCAGATGGTGCGCTACGAGCGAGATATGAATCAGGTTTTCTATCTTACCGGCTTTGAGTTTTGGATAAGCCATGTTCCAGAATGTTTTCCGATAATGACTGAAAACACCAACTCGTAACAAGATATTGGTTAAGAGAGTCAAACCTTTGCGGATATTTTCCTTAGACACGCGGGCTGGACTGTTAGGAGGCTCAATCCGATTTGGGTAAGTATGCTCCATATTGTAAGCAAACCGCTGATACAAAAATTCCGGTTCATAAGCGGTTGTAATGCAGCGTCGCCACATCTCGACAACCTGTTCGTAGGGCATCAAAAACTCAACATTGGAGTCGCGATTTTCATCAAAGACTAGCCGTCCTTCCTGTTCTAACCTGCGCCACAGGGGTGTTTTTGGTAAAGCATGGAGCAGATTAATCGTCAGCATCGGAATTTGAGACAGACGAATAAACTCTAAAATTCGGTCGGCTGTGTCTGGAGTGTCTGTATCTAGCCCGATGATGATACCCGAAACGACTTCCATCCCGTAGCTGTTCAACGTCTTAACCGCATCGAGAATCGGCATGCTGAGATTTTGGCGCTTGGAAATGGCTTGTAGGGCTTGCGGTTCAGGTGTCTCGATTCCACAGAAAACCGTACAAAAATAAGCTTCGCGCATCATCTCCAACAGCTTTGGACTTTGCGCCAGGTTTAGCGTTGCTTCGCAGGCAAACTGAATGGGATAGCCCTTGCGCTTTTGCCAGTCAATCAGATGAGGCAATAGCTCCATCGCTGCGCGGCGATCGCCAACAAAGTTATCATCAACAAAATACACTGCGCCCGGATTTCCCGCTTCTAGAATGGCATCGAGTTCAGCTAATACCTGTTCGGGTGTTTTTAGGCGAGGACTGCGGCCGTAAAGTTCGGGGATATCGCAAAACTCGCAGCGATACGGGCAACCACTGGAAAACTGAATATTGGCAATGAAATACTGATTGAGATTGAGCAAGTGATAAGCCGGAATGGGAAACTCGCTCAGGGGTAAGCGTTCTTGAGTTTGAAAGCGAATTTGTTGTTTGGGCCGTTCTGCATGCTCATCCAAATAAGCGATTATCTCATCTGTAGCATCTCCCAACTCCCCGATGTGCAGAATGTCGAACTCAGGATAATACTCCGGACAACCCGAAACCGAAGGGCCTCCCACAACCGTAATTTTGCCTTCTCGGTGGGCAAGTTCGTTGATGCGATTGATTTGAGGGCGTTGGATATGCATGCCACTGACGATGACTACATCAGCCCAACGATAATCAGCTCGTTTTGCGGGTTTGATATTCTCATCAACGAACCGTACCTCCCACTCCTTAGGTAAATAGGCAGCAACCAGCAGAATTCCTTGAGGTGGCATAAAAGCACGCACATTCCCGGTTAACGGGTAAGCATGATGGAAGGTGCCAAAGGATGGAGCATACTTGGGGAAGACGCAAAGAATTCGTCGCCGATTGCGCGGAATGTAGGGAGTTCTCCTGTCTCTAAAAGCAACTGTTGCATCAGCTTCTACAGGAATCGACTTCTCAAAATCCTTGATTGTAGCAGTCATTCTATCTTTTTCCCTTGTTATGCTAAGTTTTATGCCACTTTATGGCGTCTAACTCAGAATTGCAAGATTTCATCACTGGATAACTATTGAACCAAAGACTTCTAGCCGCAGAGTTACCATATAGCTTTCTCGGCCCTACAACCAACAACGGTTCACCAGCATCCTGCGGTAAGTTGCGGTTGGGAGGATCGAGTGAGTTCTCCGGACTTTGCTGTGAATTTGGCTGACGCATAAAATCAGTGACAAAAACAACTGGACGGGAACTATTCCAATACTCCTGAAGTTCTCGTTTTGTAATGGCATATCCCGGCCGAGGGCCTGGAAAATCAGGAGGTAAGCGATTATGTCCACCATCTGTAAGGACTAATACTATCCGATAGGCAGTATTTCCTTGACCTTTAGCCCATCCAGGAGGAAGAGTTAGAACTTGGGATTGGGAAATAATCTTTTTTTCTCTCTCCCCCCGTCTCCCCGTCTCTACTTCATCGCCACCAACTGATGGCGCTTGCAACCAGGTACGATCGCCTTTTCGATCCAAGTAGTAGCTCATTGCGCCTGCTGCCCCTAGTTCCCGCGATCCTTCAAATGTCCAAAGGGTTGTCAACCCCAAGCGGGGATTAGCGGTTTCGATTAAGGTTTTGGCAGAACGGAAATCTTGAGCTACTGCAAAACCCTGGGAAACGAAGGCGTAAGCGCTGACAAAGCCCACAAAAATCGCGATTAATGCCAAATTTGGACGGCTAAGCAGCATCCCGATTCCCCCGATTAGACAACCACTGCCGATCGATAACGCGATCGCAACGAGCAGCGAACTTAAATTGGGATAGCTGGATAACTCCGGTAAATGCCTAACGATACCAGGAACCCAAACGCTAGCACTACATGCAACTAACCCCAACCCACAAAAGCTAACACCTGCTGCGATGCGCCCCTTGCGTTGCGATGAGTCTTGGCAACGCCACCACCAACCCGAACACAACACAACAAATGGGGCAATGCTGGGAATACTGTAGTAAATCAGACGTGACGACAGAGGCAGAAATAGAACGATAGGGAGGGCAGTTGCGATCGCTAACAGTAATACACCCTCTGATTTGGGACTTGGGATTCTAGAGTTGGCATGGCGAAAATAATTATCGCGATCGCGTGGAACGGACTCCAGAGACATTCTTGAAGAATAGCTCTTTTCCAAGGGTAGGGAGGCGAAGTTCAGGGAGAAAGAACTCCTTGCCTCCTTTTTCACTTCCCGTGTCCCCGTATCCCCATGTCCCCGTATTCCATCTCCCTGCATCCAGTCCTGCCAAGCCGTTTGAAACGCCTGCGGTAATACTAATGTCCAAGGCACGCACCAAATGGCGGTAATCGCGAAATAAGCCAAGACACTCACTTTGGAAACTTCATAATCTGGCGGCCAACGAGTATCCGCAATCCGCTTGAGATTTTCGTTGAGCAGAAAGTAGTTGAGGAAGCCTGGGTTAGCTCTTTCTATCGCCAGCGTCCAGGGGAATATGACGCACAGCGTTACCACCAACCCCTGCACCACGCGCAGTTGCTGGACAATTTTCCAGTTCCGTCGCGCTAGTACCAGCCCCACACAGCTAGCAACTGGAAAAACCAGTGCAAAGGGACCTTTGGCGAGAATGGCTAGACCTAAAAGGATGTACAGTGCGAGGAAGTAAAGCCAACCGCCATGCCATACCAATCGCCACAGGCAGTAAGATATGGCAAGCAGCAGGGTTGACAGCAGTACGTCAATGAGAAGTTGGTGGGTAAATATAAACCAGCCCGTAGCTACGCATAACATTAAGGCAGCAATGCGACCAGCAGCAGGGTTCCAGAGTTCTCGCGACCATTTCCACGCGATCGCAACCCCCACCCAACCTGAGATCGCTAAAGGCAATCGTGCGGCAAATTCTGTAAAGCCAACGATTGCGGTACTGGTGGCGGTAAGCCAATATAGAAGCGGTGGTTTGTTTAGGTAAGGCGCACCATTGAGAGTCGGTGTTACCCAGTCGCCGCGCAGTACCATCTCGCGAGCAACACCCGCAAAGTGACCTTCATGAGGTTCATAAAATCCATACTCACCTAAGCCAAACGTCACAGCAATTAGCCCTGTTGCCAATGTCACAACGTCAGCCCAACGAATGCTAGGAGAGCTGATAGGAGTATATGGCTGTTTTTGAAGCATCCTGAGAAACGAGGTTGGGAGCGAAGAGTGTTGCGTCAAAAGATTTTTTTAACTCAACACTCACAATCGAAAACTCCTGAGTCAACAGGAGATTGACTACTTGCCGCTACTCACTTGTTGGATCAGAGCAACAACAGCGTTGCGACTGAGTTTCTCTTGACCACCAGCAATCACGTCAAGGGTGGCATGAGCTAACGTGAGTGGAATTCGGCAAAAGTCCAAGGCTGGTCCATTGGGAAGGGCGCTAGTGTAGGCGTCAGCTAGTACCAGATTACGACGTGCATAGGACTGCATATCTTTGGCACTCCAGCCGTTGGGAAAGAAGTCTACTCCTCGCGTTAGGTCTTCCGTGTGGTTTCGCACGATATTGACGGCTTGTAAGCCGCGACCAAATCCGATCGCCTGAGAGCGGTTAGTCTGCGTTCCATCGTACCAAGCCCACAAGTCAGAGAGTAATAGACCCACAGCACCAGCGACACTAAATGTGTAGCGGTCTAAATCTTCCTCTGTATTAATTTCCCAGTTATTCGATGCCCAGTAAGCCATCCGGTCGGCCATTGCTGCCGTTGCATCCCAAATGCGAGGAGCAATGGTTGTGGGGGCTAGTTGCGCCCAATCTCCAATTCGCAACGAGACTTCCTCTAATTTTGGCTCTCTACTTAAAGCGACTGACAAGCGATCGAGATTGCTACCATCTACGACTGCCTGCAGTGCCGAACTAATGGTTCGTAGTAGATCGGCCTTTGTGGAATTGGCTAGATCGGGATTATCTTCGATTTCATCAATCGCACGCATACACAGGTAGGCTGACGCAACCGCTTCTTTCAGTCCCATCGGTAGACGACTGATGGGGATGTAAAAAGTCCGGCTCGTCTGTTTTAAAATCTCCAATGCATCTGAGCGCAAGTCCATCCGTTCAACTCCTCATGTGTGAAACAAGCAATGCACAAACATAATATTGGGTAAGTCAAGGGAGTTGAATCCCCAGTGTGGCACTACCTGCTGCAAGTTAATGACCTCTTCTTCTGGGTTCATCGTTGGAACGTAGCAGTAGTACTTATATCCTGGCGCTGTCCCACTTATGCAGGTAGTCTGAGGGAGCAGTGAGTAGTGACCAGGGAGCGGTGACCAAGTGGTCGCTCGCTATTGACACCGAGAATGCCCCTGGTGCAGCGTGGCGGAAATAAGTATGCGGTTGAAAAAGGTTAAAAATTTTACTGTAAAAGCTTTCTATCCTTCTGCCCCTCCGGGGTGCTTCCTTGCCGGGACGCAGGTTGTAAGGTCCAGCACCCTCTGCCCTGGAGCCTTCTGCCCTCTTGCACTAGCCCTGATTTGCTAAATTAATGAAAGCGATCGCTATTTTTGAGTTTTCCCATATGACCAAGTTTTTGCTATGATAGCGAATGCGATGCTCGCGGACGTGGCGGAATTGGCAGACGCGCTAGATTTAGGTTCTAGTACCGCAAGGTGTGAAGGTTCAAGTCCTTTCGTCCGCATCTTGAGAGTAAGGATAGAGTGCTGTCTGAAGAGCAGCATAAAATTCTTGCTCTCTAACAGGTTTTAAAATGTACCATGATATCTTGAACGAGGTATTCAAAAGACTCTAAGCTTTCTTTCAAATTCTAAGAGTCAAATAAATAAATCGTTAAGTCTCGAATGTCTTGAGTAAAATCGGCATTGGTAAAGCCTTCCGAGCGATAGAGTTTTTCATGCACCAAGGCAATCGAGGAAATCAAGTAAAAACTAAATTCTGCAACGAAAGTGTTTTTTCGTTGCAAATGCTTTAATCGCTAGTTTTTTAGAAAAACAGGAGATTAGCGCTCATCAAGAAAGTGTAAATCTTTCCTCTATTATTGGTATTCGGTCACATAACCCCTGATTCCATCGATTGTGCATGTTTGAAGCAGGCTATTACGCCTCAATCCCAAGAGGGTATCTCTGCATCTTCTCCACCGATGCCGATGCCCGTGTTAAAGATTTCAGCGTCGCTAATATTCATGTCATTCATTGACGCTCCATACACGTTAGCGTCATAAATCTTAGCGCGAGTAAAGTTGACCACGTCTAGATTGGCTTGCTGAAAATTTGTATTAGTGACAAAAGCTGAGGTTAAGTTAGCCCCTTTTAAGTTGGCACGAGTGAGATCGGCTCCTTCTAGATTTGCTGCCGTCAGATTAGCTCCTTGCAGATTAGCCTCCCTCAAGTCAGCACCAATTAAATGTGCGCCACTAAGGTTAGCTCCAGATAAATCGCACTGAACGCATTCGCCAGTTGACAATAACCGTTGTACCTGAGCTGGATTCTCTGCTCTAACTGAGCTAACAAAAAAAAGCGGGGTTAGTAAGCTGAGAGCCGCTAAAAGACGTAATTTCATGATTTTCCCCCTTTGTAAACAAAGTTGGTTCCGTTCTTGTCCTCACCCTTCCAGTATGTCATTAAATTTACGGAGCAGACATTAATTAACTTCACAAGAAGAGCGTGACAATTACTCAAATTAGTGGTGAGGAGAGAAACATCTCTCAATTGACTCGGTGCCGTTTGGTTTTGCGATCTAGATCGCTGAGAAGATTGATGGGATATGAATTCTATTTAATTACTACTACCAAATATTTTTTAATAGTCTGTAACAGTCGAATTGGAGCATGATAAACAGTAAAGGTTAGCAGCTATGGGTGTCCGGACTTCAAATTGGAGAGTCCCAGAGGCTAGCTAGAATTGTTACGGTTAGCAAGATTTGAGCATGGGCTTCCTTGGGTAAAACGCGATCGCGACTTCCCACTCAACTTACTGCTATCCCTCCATTTTTCTTAATAAATCCCGTGTAAGGAGATAAGCATGGCACAACTCGCTCAACAAACATGTGAAGCTTGCACAAAAAAATCGTTACCAGTGACCCAAGAAGAAATTTCAGAACTCAAACCTCGAATTCCTGATTGGAGGCTAATTGATGTAACAGGAGAATCTCGCCTAGAGCGCACCTATCAATTCCCAAATTTTGCCAAAGCTCTAGAATTCACTAACCGTGTTGGCGAAATAGCTGAGCAACAGGGGCATCACCCAGCCTTATTGACCGAGTACGGTCAAGTTACTGTAACTTGGTGGACTCACGCTATTGCTGGGCTGCATAAAAACGATTTCATCATGGCAGCAAAAACGGATGAAATTGCCGCAGAATTGGGTGCTAATCGATAACTTATCCAGTAGCCTCCTATAGGACGTTGAACGGATTGTTATTTTTTGGCTAGAGACGTTCTGGGATTGGTGCAGCGAGAAACCTGCTTAAAAACAACGATATTGTTAAGACTTACGGCCACGAGTTGGGATTGATTCGCTACCCCTTCCCTCCTAGAATTAAACGAATCGGGAATTCTTTAGCTAGATCAATACTCAAGACCATAACCATGACTAGTCGCCCAATTATTCTTGGCATTGTCGGCGATAGCGCCGCAGGAAAAACAACGCTGACGCGAGGAATTGCTCAAGTACTGGGTGAAGACCAAGTCACGGTGATTTGCACGGATGATTACCACCGCTACGATCGCAAACAGCGGGCTGAGATGGCCATCTCAGCATTACACCCTGACTGCAACTACCTTGATATCATTCAGCAACACCTCAGTCTGCTACGCACCGGGCAACCCATCCTCAAACCCATCTACAACCACAGCACGGGTACGTTCGATCCGCCGGAGTACATCCAGCCCAAACGGTTTGTCGTGGTTGAAGGTTTGCTCGGTTACTATACGCGTGGGGCGCGAGACTGCTACGACGTTAAAGTCTATTTAGCCCCACCAGAATCCTTACGGACTCAATGGAAAATCAAGCGCGATACTCGTAAGCGAGGCTATACCGAGGAACAAGTTCTCGAACAGATGAGAAAGCGAGAATCGGATTCAGAAGAGTTTATCCGTCCCCAACGCAAGTCGTCTGACATTGTTGTTAGTTTCTACCCGCCTGACGAGACAATTGAGCAAAACGATTTGCTCCTGAACGTTCGCCTAGTCCTCAGACCAAATATCCCCCATCCAGACTTGACGCGAATCCTGAACCCCAGTACATCTCATCTCAGTTCAGCCATTCGCTTAGAACTCGATCGGGATATGGGTAAACCAGTGGATGTCTTAGAAATCGATGGTCATGCCACTCAGGAACAAGTCAGCGAACTGGAGCGAGTCCTGTGTAACGAAATTCCGTCATTAGGCAGGTTCTGTAGTTTGGAAGGTAACGAAGACTTGGGTCGAGTGACGGGTACAACTGGGGAAACTCTCCATAGTTACCCACTTGCCCTGACGCAACTGCTGATTACTTATCACATGCTCAAGGCAGCCAATATTTATCAGTCAATCGAACCCGCTACCCTTGTTTAATTCCATCCTTATTAGGTGAGATGGCGGCAATTTGTGACCTAGATGTCATTTATTGTACTCAAAAGGGGATTACTAACAGTAATACCCTTGCTAGCGAGTCTGTTTGAGCCTGCATCTATGACGTATAGCCTGAGAATTGCCGATATACCGACCAGTGAGCGTCCTCGCGAGCGATTATTCGCTTTAGGAGCCAAAAATCTGACAACAGCGGAACTGATAGCGATTTTGTTAGGCACTGGGCAAGGCAAAGGCAAGCTATCTGCGATCGGTTTGGGACAATATATTTTGCAGCAGTTAAGCCAAAACCAGCGCGATCCGATGGAGGTGTTGCGAGATATCAACCATCAAGAGTTGATGCAAATCCATGGCGTAGGGCCAGCAAAAGCCACAACCATTCTGGCAGCAGTAGAACTGGGTAAACGGGCGTTTCAGTCTCGCCCCTCAGATCGCACAGTGATTGATAGTCCCGCAGCAGCAGCGGCTACCCTGAGTCATGATTTAATGTGGCAAAGCCAAGAACGATTTGCCATCTTACTGTTAGATGCAAAGAATCAGTTACTGGGTACCAAGGTAATTACGATTGGCACGGCGACTGAGACACTAGCCCATCCCCGCGAGATTTTTCGAGAGATCATTCGCCAAGGTGCGACACGGGCGATCGTGGCACATAATCATCCCACTGGACATGTTGAACCTAGTACACAAGACCTTACTCTGACAGAACAGCTGTTAAAGGCAGCTCAATTCCTCTGTATGCCTATACTGGATCACCTAATTTTGGGCGATGGCAATCACCAGAGTTTACGGATCGCGATGCCATCATTATGGGACAAGTATCCACAGGACGAGTGAACGCGATCGCTCGGCTTGATGCTTGGCGCTACCCTATATGAGGGTAAAATTTCACGAGCAATTAGCACAGGGGTAGCGCGCTTCAAATTTGAATTACCTTCATCTTACTTCATCGTTAGAAATCCTAACCACAGCTAATTTTCTCTGCTTTAGAGTTGTGAATAGGATACAGACTCCAAGTATTGACAAAAGGACTATAGATGAGCCGATAGTACCAAAACCGAGGCCCCCTTTTTCGTGTGCTTTTGTCAGAACGTCCCCCAGTGTTGCACCAAAGGGCCGGGTGAGGACAAACGCAATCCAAAACAACATGACTGTGGAAAGTTGGGTGTAATAATATGCTGCCAATACCAGAGCAAGCAAACTAGCAATTAGCAGCGCACCTCCTGCAAATCCAAGTCCAGAGCTATCGGCTAGGAAATCGCCCAAGGCAGTCCCCAACGTATTTGAAAATAGAATTGCAGTCCAATAAAGCAACTCGACTTTAGGCGTTCTGACGTTAGTAACAGATAGAGACCCAATACTGAATCGCCAAAATGCCAAAATAGCCAAGAGAAGGGTAACTAAAATCATCGACCCTGTAGCGTAGCCAAGGTCTAAAGTCCGATCCATGTAATCTGACATCGTTGTACCAGCTGTGCTGGTTGAAAGGATGACAGTCCAATAAAGCAATGGGTTATAGCTTTTTGAGAGCAATTGAGTTACAAGAGTCGCTAAAAATATGCTAATCAATATGATGGAACTAACCGCGTAGCCCACATTCAGCGTCATCGATAAAAGGTCTCCTGCCGTTTCTCCCAGAGTCGTTGCACAGATCTTCATGATCCAAAAAAACGCAGTGATTTGTGGAAGTTTGCTCATTGGGTTCCAATTTGGTGCAGATAAGGGGCGCTATGTTTAAGTGAAAGCCGAATTCCAATCCAACCTTTTCTTCGATGCCTTCTACACCCTGATTGGCTTTGGTATTAATTGCGTTATTCAGAACTTGGTCAACTTCCGTGTCAAGCAGTTGCTTAACTGCTTCATCACCAGGAATATGGGAGACGATCGCATTAATGGCGTTCTGAGCTAACGGTCAGCAGATGTGTCAATCGCTACATCAATAGCACAATCACCTACTTGTTGACCAAGATTTGCTCGGACATGGTAAAACTCTAGTGAAAGGGTAGCTTTGCAATGCACTGCTACTGTAAGTTGGAACTGTGGCAAGACTGCATCAAAAATGTGTCGAAAATGTGTCGATAGTATATGCTGCTTAGGCAGAGCGACGACTTGCGATCGCCCCAAGTACTCCCAATCGTTAGGCAAGGCATCGCACCTACTGATCTCAGCCAGCGCTGGCTGAGGTCAGCAGAACGAATGCTTGCGATCGCGGAGATTTGTTTATTTACAGTTCAACCAACAGGAACGCCGACCTCATAGCAGAAATTTTAAGCCTGGTGAGGTTACAAAATTATTCCAAAAGGTAAAAGCAACTGTTGAGCTGATAGTTCGCAATGATATTGATTGGCAAGCGTTCCTTGTTTCCTTATAAGGTCTTGTTCTATACACGAGAAACTGCATGCGATCGCATTAAGCAGGAAGCAACAGAAATTTATTCCTGCATTGTCACTGCTGCGGTTAAAAGACACTAATGCAGTAATCACTGATAACTGCACTAGTACGAAATCCATATACTATCGGCAAAACATTTTGAAACTAATGCCCGATCGACATAGATTGTGGTAGCCAAAACCTGCGTAAGCATACGCAGGTTGGCATTAGCAGCCCATAGCTGGCGTTAGCGCGTTCATCAGCTACAGATCAAGCAGCCGCCTATCAAAAGAAAGGGTAGTCCGAGGAACAAACCAAGCCCCGGAATTAGAAAGGTAGGAATGCTGCCAAGTAATATAAATACCAATCCTGCAAGAACGCGCAGCGGCTTGGTTAAACACCAAATAAGTTTCAGCATGGTATCACCTCTAAAACATTCCACAACGGGTGGGGGATTTTCTAGCATCTTAGAGTCTCCTTGATATCTGCCTCATCTCTCCATTTGGGTAAAATCCACCAGCAACCGTCAGCAAAAGCACAGCTACTGCTTGCTCGCCAGCATCAGCAAATTCTCCTACCTGATTAATGAGTGCCTTCAAGACACCAAAGCCAGCAACAGTCCTGCGATCGCAGTGACAAAAGCCGCTCCACCGTGCTACATTAAAAACTCATGGGCGATTAGCACAGGGGTAGCGCACTTCCTTCACACGGAAGGGGTCACTGGTTCAAATCCAGTATCGCCCACTCAAGGTATAAGGATTCTACGTACTGACCAGGGAAGTAGAAATAATTCTTCGCTCTACATCTGTTCTTGAAACCCCAAAATAAATACTTAATCGCCGCTTCCCGAACTTTTCCACTTCATATAGATTATTAGCCCTTGCGATATATGACTTTACAAAAGCTTCTCATTAGAAAAGCTATAAAAGTAATGTATATGGCAGAACAACCGAAATTCGTTTGAATAGTCCGTGGATTCCAACAGGCAGTTGACCTTACCCAAGCAGATTAGCTTAACTACTCAGCTTGCTGGCAAGGCAGAGACAATCGACTAACTGGTTGTTGCATGAGAACTCATGAAAAAAGGATATGTTAGTAGCTCCTTTACCGGATAACGAAGCTCTGCGATTGCAAGCTCTACGTCAATATGGCGTGCTCGATACTGAGCCAGAAGAGGCGTTTGATGAGCTAACTCAGTTAGCGGCATCTATCTGTCAAGCACCGATTGCTCTGATCAGTTTGGTGGATGCTCAACGGCAATGGTTCAAATCAAAGGTAGGGCTGGATGCTCAACAGACATGTCGTGATGTCGCTTTCTGTGCCCACGCAATTTTACAGAACCAAATTTTGGTAGTGGAAGATGCGTTAAAAGACGAACGCTTTGCCACTAATCCACTAGTGAGCTCAGACCCTCATATTCGGTTTTATACTGGTGTTCCCTTAATTACACGAAGTGGGTTGGCTTTGGGAACCTTGTGTGTTATCGACTACAAACCACGTTCTCTAAGCGACGAGCAGTGCAAAGCGCTACAAACGATAGCTCATCAAGTGATGACCCAATTGGAGCTGCGTGCTAGTTTAGGGATTTTAAAGGGTGTCCTAGCTGAACGGCGGCGTATGGAGGAAGCTGCACAGAAAGCAAGAAAAGCTGCCGAAGCAGCCAACCGAGCCAAGAGTGAGTTTCTGGCAACGATGAGCCACGAAATTCGTACTCCGATGAATGCTGTGATTGGCATGACTGAGCTGCTGCTCGACACCGCACTGACAGAAAAACAGCGCGATTTTGTTGAAACTATTCAAAGTAGTGGAGAGGCACTCCTCACAATCATTAACGACATCCTCGACTTTTCTAAAATTGAGTCCGGTAAGCTCGAACTAGAGGAACGCCCCTTCAGTCTGCAAAGCTGTATTGAAGAATCCCTGGATCTGCTGGCGTCTGAAGCCGCACAAAAGGGACTGGAGCTGGTTCATCTCACTGACGAGTCAACTCCAGACACGATTGTGGGAGATATCAACCGCCTACGTCAGATCTTGGTGAATCTACTGTGTAATGCCGTCAAGTTCACCGAAGCTGGAGAAGTCACGCTTGCAGTCAGGGCGCAGAAATTGGACGCTGAGTTAGACAAACAAGCAAGCGAACGATATGAAATTCTGTTTGCTGTGCAAGATACAGGTATTGGCATCCCTACGGAGAGGCTGAACCGTTTGTTCCAACCCTTCAGCCAAGTTGATGCCTCGCACAATCGCCACTATGGTGGAACCGGGCTAGGTTTGGTAATCTGTCAACGCTTGTGCAAAATGATGGGAGGTCGCATTTGGGTAGATACTGAAGTGGGCAAAGGCTCTACCTTTTCCTTCACGGTGGTCGCTCAAGCGATTAAGAGCGCTGCTGCAACTGAGCTTAAGGTCACACCACCCCAGCAGTTAGTAGGCAAGCGGCTGCTGATTATTGATGATAACGCTGTCAGTTGCCAAATGTTAGTTCAGCAAGGACAAGCTTGGGGAATGCAGACCCAGGCTGCTCAGTCGGGTTGCGAAGCCTTGGCGTTGCTACGTCAGGGAGAGCCGTTCGACTTGGTTCTCCTGGACGGACAGATGCCAGAGATAGATGCATCGGCTTTTGCCGCCCAAATCCGAAAACAACCTAGTGGCCAGAGGTTACCAATAGTGATGCTTAGCTCTATTGGTCAGCCAGAAACCAACGACCCCAGCGTCATCGCTAACTTTGCTGGCTTCCTCAACAAGCCGATTAAACGGTCTCACCTCTACAAGGTTTTGATTCAGGTTCTAGCCAGCGGGTCTCTCCACTTCTGCCCCCTGCCTTCGTGCTTCCCGTCGATTGACTCGCCGATGGCTCAGCGCTTGCCGCTCAAAATTTTATTAGCCGAGGACAATGCTGTCAACCAGAAGGTAGGACTGTACTCGTTGCAGCAGCTAGGGTATCGGGCGGATGTGGTCAGTAACGGTCTAGAGGTGCTGGACGCTCTGCACCGTCAGCTCTATGATGTGGTACTGATGGATGTGCAGATGCCCCAACTAGACGGCTTGGCAGCTACGCGGCGCATATGCCAAGAATGGTCACCGCCACAGCGTCCTCATATCATTGGTCTAACAGCGAATGCCATGCAGGGGGACAAGGAGATGTGCTTAGCAGCAGGCATGAACGACTACATTAGCAAGCCTATCCGCCTCCAGGAACTGGTTCGTGCCTTGAGTCAATGTCACCGGCTGGTGAGCCATTTGGTAGATGTTGAGGTCAAACCGCCATCTACATTGCCTTGCGTGCTTGACGCAGTGGTTTTTCGAGAATTACGTCAAATGTTAGGCGATCGCGAATTCCTGGCAGAGGCGATTGACTGCTATTTAGAGGATGCACCTATGTTATTGCAGGCGATGACCGTAGCTATTGCTCAAGGCAACGCAACTGACTTACAACATGCTGCCCACACTCTTAAGTCAAGTACTGCCCTTTTCGGCGCGACTAGCCTGTCCCAATTTTGTCAGGTCTTGGAAGCGATCGGGTCTAATGGTACTTGGGCAGAAGCCTCCGCTCTCATGCCGCAAGTGGAAAGGGAGTATGAAAAAGTTCAGGCGGCTTTGCTGCAAGAGCGTTGTGCTGTGTTCTCAGTGTAGGTACAGCACCCCTTATTTTCCCAAGTTGCCCTGGTTCGGGATTTACCAGAACACAAGCTACAGCGGGGAGATATTGCGACAATTGTGAAACATTTGCTATTTAATACTACTCGGCTCGGATTGCTGTGCCGGTTTGGGGGTCAAATAAGTGAATTTTGTCTAATGCGATCGCCAGCCAAATGCGATCGCCAATCTGCACCAATTGTTCGGGTGGAACTCTCACCTGTAGAGTTGATTCCTCAGCCAGAGTCACAGATAAATAAGTATCGTTGCCCAGTGCTTCTACCAGATCGACTTGCACGGGCAAGTTTTTCGGGGCAGGAACGCCGATGGATAAATGTTCTGGACGAATCCCTAAACTTAGCGAACGCCCGTTGTATTGTTTGAGAACCGATTCCCAAACATCTGGAAGCGTGACGCGGAACTGGGGATGATGAACCAGAAGCGGTGCTTTCACCTGTACGGGGAGAAAGTTCATTGGCGGCGAACCGATGAATTCGGCGACGAACTGGTTGGCGGGTTGGTTGTACAGTTCTAAGGGAGGGGCAATTTGTTGGATTTGCCCGTGATTCATGACGGCAATGCGATCGCCCATTGTCATCGCTTCAGTTTGGTCGTGAGTAACGTAGATGGTTGTGGTACCCAGTTGCCGTTGAAGCTTGACGATTTGAGAGCGGGTTTCTGCCCGGAGTTTGGCATCCAGGTTAGAAAGCGGTTCATCCATTAAAAAGACTTGAGGATTGCGGGCAATTGCACGTCCCAGCGCTACCCGTTGCCGTTGTCCCCCAGAGAGTTGTTTGGGCAGTCGATCTAGCAGTTGCTCGATTTGCAACAACTTGCTCACCGTGCGAACTTGTCGATCGACCGCTTTCTCTTTCTCCGACAGATAGCGCAGTCCTTTCGGAAGCGATCGCGTCGCTCCGACTAACATCCTCTCCGTCCACGGAGGTCTCTGGTTTGGGGATTGCTCGTCCACACCTGCCATCGTGGTACGCCGCAAGCCAAAGGCGATGTTGTCATATACACTCAGGTGAGGATAGAGGGCATAGTTTTGAAATACCATGGCGATGTCTCGTTCCTTGGGCGGCAAGTCGTTGACCAGAGCATCGCCAACCCAAATATTACCACCCGTCAATTCCTCTAGACCTGCAATCAATCGCAGCAGCGTACTTTTGCCACAGCCCGACGGCCCAACTAGCACCATAAACTCACCGTCTTTGATGGTTAAGTTAATCCGCCGCAAGATATTGGTACTGCTAGTCTTGTGTAACGATTTATCCCCAGTAACTGTTGCTGCCTCATCCACAGGTGAAAGTAAAGGTTCTGCTGTTACTGGTGGAACCGTTCGCTCTCCCTTGCGACTTGAAAAGCTTTTGTATACGTTTTCTATAACAACCTGCGCCACAGTTGATTCCTATCCCCTTACTTTGCTAATTCTTCCCTGTCTCGCTTGGCGATCGCAACAGTACTTTAACTCACTTCCCGTCAGTGCAATCTTTCTCTATTCGGTAAGCCTGCGTTGCGTTTGCGTAGGGTGGGCGGCACTCTTTGCGCTTCACCTGATTCAATCGTACTTTGCCATGGCAATGGTATTAACAGGAACCTGCGGCAAATCCCCCTGAGCCGCTAGGCACGCTTGGGATGAAAGCTCCTGAGACGGAGGTACGGAGGCTGCTACGGTTTTGGGGTCTCCCCAAGTGGAGCACCTGGCGAACCCGTAAGGGTGGATGGAACGTCCATCTCTGCCACAGGAGGGGAAGTAAGACCAAAGGGTGGGCGTAAGCCTGTCCTTGAGCATTCCCCCTTGAGCGTGGAAACCGCTTGAGCCGTAAGGCACTAGCGTTAGTTCATTTACAGCAGGACTTTTGGTCGCAGGGTCGCAGAAAATTTCCCATTTCTACTTGAATCGTAGTGTGTTCGATGCCAAAGTTATCGTGCAACTCCATGCTGATTCTAGATAAGAAGGCATCGCCTGGATTTCCTGTCAGCATCACGAGATGGGCAGTCAGCGCCGTTTCAGTGGTACTCATTGCCCAAATGTGTAAATCGTGGACTTCAACCACACCGGGCAGTTCTTCTAGGTAAGTGCGGACGGCAGAGGGTTCAATGCCTTCAGGTACGGCATCAAGTGCCAAATTAACCGAGTCTCGTAGCAAGTTCCAAGTACCAACCACAATTACACTAACGATAATTAAGCTGACCACTGGATCGAACCACAGCCACCCGGTTGTGAGAATGGCGATGCCAGCTAGGACTACCCCTAAGGACACCAGTGCGTCTGCTGCCATGTGCAGAAATGCCCCTTTAATGTTCAAATCTCGCTCTCGACCTGACATGAACATTAACGCCGTGATGCCATTAATGACGATGCCAACCAGGGCAACACCAATCACCGTACTTCCGCTAATTGCCGGTGGATGATTGAACCGTTTGATCGCTTCCCAGGCAATAGCGCCCATCGCGATGAGTAGGAAGATGGCATTGAGAAGAGCGGCCAAAATAGACGAACGACGAAACCCGTAAGTATAGCGTTGCGTCGGGCGGCGACGGACAAGCCAACTCGCCACAAACGCCAGTACGAGTCCCAACACATCACTCAGGTTATGACCCGCATCGGCAATTAAGGCGAGCGAGTTAGTCAGAATGCCAAAGACTGCCTCTACTCCAACAAAGCCGACATTGAGAGCAATCCCGACAACAAAGGCACGGTTGTAATTGGCTGGAGCGTGGCTGTGTCCGTGATGTTGATGCCCGTGGTCATGCATGATAAGCTCTCGCCCTACTATTGAAGATAGCTTCCTAACTTATTGTCTCAATCACCAACAGTAACTACGGAAGCTGTACCACTATTGAGGTGACAGTGAGGATTTTTTCCTCTGGTTTGAGTTTAGCAATGCGATCGCCTGCTCCATCTTTCCCCCACATCTTCACAGACTTTAAGGGTAAACGCACTACTCGCTCCTCACTAGTCGCTAACGCCACTTCAGATGTCCCTGACGCCGATAAAATGCCCACTAGAACATCGGTAGAGTTTTTAAACTGTAGTGCCTGCGTACCGAGGTCGCCCCGATTGACCAACCGGATTACACCTACGGGTAAACGCTTTCCGTATCCCTGCTCAGTTACCAGTAAGAGGTTATCATCCGCAGAAATCGCTACACAACCAATGAGTCGCTCCCGCTTTCGCAGTCGCAAGGCTTGATTGCCTTGAGCAGTACGTCCCATTAAGGGCAATTGTTCGTCATTGATTTCAAAGCGCAACAGCCGTCCGTTGCTAGTGGCGATGACCAGTTGTTCGCCCGGTTGAGCAAGGCTGACCTGTTGCAAAATGTCCTCGTCTTTGAACTTGACAAGGGTTACACCGCGTGCAGTGAGGTTAGCTAACTCGGACGCCAGTAGGCGTTTGATTCGCCCCTGCTGAGTGAGCAAAACGATCGTGCTATGTTCTGGAATGCGATCGCGCATAAAGTGCGCCACTACGGTTTCCGATCGCGCGGCATCAGGCAACAAACTCGCTAAAGGCATACCCTGCTTTCGTCCAGCGGCGGGTGGAATATCTCCAACTTTGATCGGATAC
>DATNPT010000136.1:0-5873 GCA_036703075.1 Chroococcales cyanobacterium | reverse complement strand
AAACCGAGGTAAGGCTATCCCCGTCCATCTCAATATTGATACAGGTATGGGCAGAAGCGGCTTTTTTTCGTCTCAAGTCGAGCCGCTCAAAAAAGTCTGCTGTCTACCAGGTATTACCGTTGTTGGCATCATGACTCACTTTGCCGCAGCCGACGGAAAAGACCTCGCCTTTACTCAACAACAAATAGAGGACTTTTACGGTCTTCGTCAAGCGTTACATGCCTATTTACCAGAAAACGTTTTAACCCATACCCACAACAGCGCCGCAACCGTACGTTTAACCACTCACTGCAACAGCCTCGTGCGAGTGGGAGCAACCTGTTACGGGGTGAGAACCTCGCGGGATTTTGAGAACCCATCTGCACTCAAACCCGTGATGTCAATCAAAACTAAAGTTGCCCAAGTGCGTGCCATACCTGCAGGGCGAACCATCGGGTATGGTAGCTTATTTACAACCCAACGCAATAGCTCGATCGCGTCTTTGCCGGTTGGTTTTGGAGAAGGATATCCCCGCGCACTATTTAATAAAGGCATTGTCCTCATCCATGGTCGTCGCTGTCCAGTAGTCGGACGAGTCTCGTTGAACATCACAACCGTCGATGTTACCGACGTTCCGGAGGAAGTGAAATGGGGCGATGAAGTGGTGATAGTCGGACGCCAAGGTGAAGAGGAAATTACCTTTGAGGAACTTGCAGATAAGTTTCAGAGCGTCCATACTGAAATCAACTTGATGGCTGGTTTTATGAACCAAGTCAGTTACGCCTTCTAAGGAATTTCTCGTCGATGCCCTCAACACAAAAAGAACGAATCAAAGGTTCACTGCTGGGGCTTGCCTGGGGAGATATCCTAGGCTGCCCGGTTGAGTGCTGGCGTGACTTGGAAATTCAAGCCATCTATGGACGGTACGAGGAACTTCCCAGCGAATATCCCTTAGCCAAAATCGCCTCACAGGGAAATAAAAAGCTAAAGCGCTTAAGACCGTTGGGATTGTATTCAGATGATACGCAACAAGCGATCGCATTAATCAACGTCTGCCTCTCTAACTGGTCGAGAGAGACATGGACAGACTGGCTGGTTCAAGGCATGCAAACCGGGGCATGGCGAGGCTATGGCAGAAATTTCTCCAGTGCCGTCCATCAACTGATGAAAGGAAAGGCACCTCAAACAACTGGCAGTCATTCGGCGGGGATTGGTGCAACGATGCGTATTGCTCCCTTGGGCGCAGTATATCGAGACAATCCAGCGATGCTGGCCCAAGTGGCAATGGAATCGAGTCTCATAACTCACGGCGATATTCGTGCTGGAGCTTTTGCTTATGCCGTTGCCTACACGACAGCCTCACTCCTATCGGGGCAAAGCCCAGAGGATATTAAGGTTCAACTACCGGATGCGGTAGCCGTTGCCGAAACCGAGTGGCTTACACGACATGCCGATTGGACGATTGACCGTTCGGCGGGTCATCTCATCTCTCAAGCCATTGCTACACTATTTGCCAAAAACTTGGATACCCCAGAACTCATCCGTCAGGAAATATCGACTCTTGCCAAACCCCATCTAGCAGAAGGGTTTACCCAGGCACACCCCAATCAGGCATTTGTTTTGCTGGGAGGTTTGCATGCACTGGCTATGGGACTTTTTGGGCAACAAGAACCCGCATCGATTCTTACGGAAATTATCCGTCAAGGCTACGATACGGATACCGTTGCTGCTATCTGTGGAGGTCTACTCGGAGCTCGCTTTGGCACGGATTGGATTCCCTTGGAACGGTTTTTAGAACGAGAGCGATTAGAAAATTATGCAGAAGCTCTCGTTTCGCGCAACGCTCCTCCTGAAGACCAAGCAACCTTTCTAGCGAGAGAAGCGGTTTTAAGTAAGCAGGAGGCTGATTATCGGGAAAGAATTAGTGCGGGTTTTGATCGGATGCAATAAGCTGTTGCATAAATCCTGAAAAGCCCCCTAAATCCCCCCAACTCTGGGGGACTTTGAATTCAATTTCACCCCAGAATTGGGGGCAAAAATCAACTTTTGCAAGAGCTTTTGAGGGACACGACCCGCCGTGTCCCTCCAACCCAACTATCGCTTTAAGCCGCACTCACCAAGCCACTGTGGCGAAGTAACGGTTCAGTACTCGGTTCGCGTCCTCGGAAGGCTTTGAAGACTTCCATTGGAGGCTTGCTACCACCTAGAGCTAGTACTGTATCGCGGTAGCGCATGCCTGTAGATGCGATCGCATCCTCATCTTCTAAACCAGCTTCTTCAAATGCGGCAAAAGCGTCTGCACTCAGGACTTCCGCCCACTTGTAGCTGTAATAACCTGCCGCATAGCCTCCAGAAAAGATATGCCCAAACGCGCATAAGAAAGCGTCTTCTGGTAGAGGAGGCAAAATCGTCGTGGTTGTTGCAATGCGGCTGCGTACATCGTTAGGAGTTTCGCTGCCACCCGGTACGTAACGATGGTGCAGTTCTAAATCAACACAGCTAAAGTGTAACTGTCGCAACATCCCACTCCCGCTCATATAGTGCCGTGCTGCTAAGAGCTTCTGGTAATAGTGCTCTGGTAGAGACTCACCGGTTTCGTAATGCTTCGCCATCCCCATCAGCGTAGGGCGATCGTAGCACCAGTTTTCCATAAACTGACTGGGTAATTCCACTGCATCCCACTCTACATTATTGATGCCGGATGCTCCAGGATAATCCACCTTAGTCAGCATATGGTGCAAGCCGTGACCAAACTCGTGGAACAGCGTTTCCACTTCATTAAAGGTCATCAAACTGGGCTTACCGTCGATGGGAGGCGTTTGGTTACAGACCAAATACGCTACCGGTAAGCGGATACTGGACGTGCCATTTTCAGTAATTTTGGCACGACCGATGCAATCATTCATCCAGGCACCACCACGTTTCTGGGCCGGACGGCTATAAGGGTCTAAATAGAAGTAAGCAATTGGGGTACCTGTCTCGTCAGCAATTTGGAAATAACGGACATCTTCGTGCCAAACAGGGGCTTGTCCATCTGCCGCCGTAACGGTAATCCCAAATAGGCGATTGACTAGACCAAATAAACCATCCAGCACCTGTGGCAAGGGGAAGTATGGACGCAACTCTTCTGCACTAAAGGCAAATTTCTCTTCCCGCTGGCGTTCTGCCCAAAAACTGATATCCCAATGTTTTAAGTCATTGGCTTCTGCTGCACCTTTAGCCGCCGCAAACGCTTTCAACTCGTCTAAATCTTTGACGGCTGCATCGTAACTCGCGCGACGCAGTTCCTCCATCAGTTTTTCTACCGCCTCGACGTTAGGAGCCATCTTACTGGCAAGGCTCAATTCGGCGTAACTCTCAAAGCCGAGTAGGGCTGCTTTTTCTTTACGCAGTTCTAAAATGCGATCGATCAGCGGCGTGTTGTCCCACTCCCCACTAGAGGCGCGACTAACAAAGGCTTTGTAGAGCTTCTCCCGCAAATCGCGCCGGGTGCTGTGTTGCATGAATGGGACATAGCTGGGGTAGTCCAGGGTAATCCGCCAAGGCCCATTCTCCGGTGTCGCACTTTCCTCACCTGCCGCACGAGCCGCTTGCGCCGCTAGACTTAACAAGCTAGGTGGTAAGCCATCCACTTCGTCGTTGCTCGTTAGCGTCATGCTAAATGCTTTGGTGGCATCCAAGACGTGATTGGAAAACTTCGTGGAAAGCTCTGCCAACTCCATCTGAATGGCATTAAAGCGTTCCCGGTTCTCACCCTCCAACCCAACACCGGAAAGCTCGGCATCTCGAATTGCTGCTTCGACAATTCGCTGTTGAGCGGGTTCTAAATTGCTCCAGTCACTGCTTTCGCGTAGTGCTTTGAAGGCTTCGTAGAGGGGTTTACTTTGGCTAAGTTGGTTGATGAACTGCACGACTTTAGGCTGCACGGTTTCGTGCGCTTCGCGCAATTCAGGACTATTTTTGACGCTCATCAAATGCTCGACGACGCCCCAACTCCAAGTCAGGCGTTCGCTCAAGCGGTCTAATGGTTCGACTAAACCACTCCAAGTCGGCGTGACTTGATGCTCTAAGTTAACGAGTTCCTCATCTAGTTCCGCTAGCAGTTGTGTCAACCCAGGCACGATATGCTCGGCTTGGATAGCTTCAAATGGAGGTAGTCCTTTGCCAATTAATAATGGGTTATCAATAGCAGTTGCGTTTGCAATCATGAGTCGTGTTTCGTTTCGGATGCTTAAACTCAATCGCTGTATCAGTTAATGGTCTGCTGCCGATCGCAATTCGCTGCGATTTGAAATAATCTGACTGAATATAAAACTCTGCTGTGAGAGTAATTCACAGCTTACATGCCGCGATCGAATGGATCAGCGATTGTCGCTTTATAGACCAATTTATTTATTATCGTGAGAATTTCTGGGAGTTGCAGAGGGGTTAACCGTAACCAAACCAGTTGCATTAACCCCCTTGAAATTAAAGCCGGATACTTCAATCGCGCTTGAGCAGAGATGAGACGCGCTCTTTGACAGTAGCGATCGCGGATTGAATTGGGTTATTCGTTACTGTAGTGCGAGTTGCCACCGCAATCGGCTCATCGTTAAAATCTTTGAGGCGATAACCGTACTCCAACTGCCCCTGGTGCTTGCGAAGTTGGGGGAATAGGCGGAAAACGCCCTTACGCAACTCCTCTTCTTGTTGAAATAAAGCTTGATTAATCAGGCTGCTACGATTCACACTCATCGAACCAGCAGGCAGCCACTTTGCCTGTCCCTGGATACGCACGTATATGTTGAATTCTGGCAGCCCTGACTTCTTCATCTCGTCGTACTTCTGAGACGCTGCTACCCGTTTTTCCTTGTTTGCCTTTGCTGTCTGTTTCTGCGGTTGAACCTTACCGAATCCGAGTTGGGTTGCCACAACAATTTCTCCCTTACTATCCCTTAATAAAACTTTACACCATTTTCATAAATACTAAATGGGTAATGGGGAAGAGGGAGTTTCATCGCTTGGTTGTATGCCCTTCTCACGTTTTCTCCCTACACGTAAGGTCTCAGGGGTTCAATCCCCACCCTGCAACCTGTTCACTAATAACCGGTCACTGATATCGTTGCGATCGCTTATCAAGAAAAAAGCCAAAGTCATCAGCAGAGTCATCTACATAGCTTTGGCTCTGTACGTGTTCTATCTATGTTGTCCACTAAAGTATTCTCATAATAAACGTAAAAGTAGTTCATACCTGTACCAGTTAACAGACTGTCCACTCCTCGGTTTCCAGTAACCCTAGAAATTAGTGTCAATTCCTGGCTATTTGTCAGTCATTTGAACAAGTAGCCTATTCCAGACCATAAATTGGCAAAGAGTTTTCTATTGTAGAAGTATGAACAGTAGAGAATTGTCCAATGGAAGTAAAGATAAGTTAATCGATGTTGGCGTTTTGTATCGTTTTGCCACCATCATTCGTAACCCAGAAACAATCGATTGAATCTTTCTGTTGACTGAAAATAAATAATTAGCTTGCCTATTGCTTCAGCTAATTGTCAACATAGGTTGCTCCAAACGGCACGATAGTAGTTTTAAAAATTCCAATAGCTTCTCGAATTCAGGAGTGAAAATAGCATTCACTCCATCCGATAAGCCATCAATGATTTATTAGGTAGTAGAAAATGAATAACCGTCAGTCTACCGACGATGATAACCTTTTTCCAGTACGAAAACACAATTCCAATTTATTAACTCAAAATGAAATCGCTAGCATTCTCCGATGGGCTGATTCCCATAGCTTAACAGGACAACAGAGATTAAAACTCCTCTTGGTAATAAGAGATCGGAAAAGAGCGGCTCGCGCCCAACAGAGAAATTAGCTCCGTTTCGCTGATTGGTTCTAGCAATATTGCCTCTTA
>DATNPT010000130.1:0-7400 GCA_036703075.1 Chroococcales cyanobacterium | reverse complement strand
GCCAATAGGGAACCTCAGTCTTAGGCACGTACCAGTTATTGGGTTCGGCTTCCATAACACCCATCGCGGTAAACTCTTGACGTGCTGGGTCTTTTAGGTTGATGTATTTCGCACCCTGTTCCAAGCGACTCCCTTGCGGTATAGCAACGGACATATAGGTTAGGACATTATATTTTGCTGTAAAGGGAACAGAGAACGGGGAACAGGCAACAAAAAAAGGTCCTAGCAATTATGGCGACTGCTATAAAACGAGATATTTGCAAAAATGGGATACTCCCATAAAAAAAACTGCCTCCACATTAGTAGTGGAGGCAGCGTCTGAAACTGAAATTCAACTAATAAGCATCTTGCAACTCGTAGAAGTCAGGCGAGATGTAATCCTTCCGCAACGGCCAGCCTACCCAATCCTCCGGCATCAAAAGCCGCTTCAAGTTCGGGTGTCCTTCATAGATAATGCCGTACATATCGTAAGCTTCCCGCTCTTGCCAGTCAGCCGCTTTCCAAATCCAATAAACCGACGGCACTGTTGGATTATCTCGCGGCAAAAACACTTTCAGCCGGACTTCCTCAGGTTTGTCTGCATTATCACTGACTTTAATCAAGTGGTAAAAACTGACCAATTCTTGACCGGGGCCGGCATCGTAGCCGCCTTGACATTGCAGGTAGTTAAACCCGTAAGCGTAGAGCGCAGTTGAAACCGGAATCAAGAATTCTGGGTCAACTTTAATAATCTCGACGCCCAAGTGGTCTGGCTCCATAATCTCGTGCTCGAAGCCGTTTTCTGTTAGCCAGCTCGAGACTTTTCCTGCCTGAACGATTTGGGTGGATTCAGCTTGTGCTTGAGCGTCTGGTTTTGCATCTTCAGCCACGACGATTTACCTCCTCCTTTTGAGACGCTTTGAGTGCTGGTGGCACTGGCATGCCTATCGCCTCAGTTAACTCCTTCGGCGGATTATAGCGCGTCTCAGACTGTAGGTACTTCCCAGTCAAGATTTCTGGCACAACATTCATTTTATGAGTTGTGCTGTAGTAGCGATGCGTCTGTTTCGTCTGGCCTCGCTCCTGCATAGAATCGTTAGCCACTTTTTTCCGCAGCTTGATAATGGCATCAAAAACTGCCTCTGGGCGAGGAGGACAGCCGGGGAGATAGACATCGACTGGAATTAACTTATCTACCCCTCGCACGCTGGTTGGCGAATCGACGCTGAACATACCGCCTGTAATCGTGCAGGCCCCCATCGCGATGACGTACTTGGGTTCTGGCATCTGCTCGTAGAGACGAACTAGCGCTGGTGCCATTTTCATCGTAACGGTACCTGCCGTAATGATCAGGTCGGCTTGCCGAGGGCTGGAACGAGGCACTAGACCGAAGCGGTCAAAGTCAAACCGGGAACCAATCAAGGCTGCAAATTCAATGAAGCAGCAGGCTGTACCGTACAGCATGGGCCACAAACTGGAGAGCCGTGCCCAATTGTACAGGTCGTCAACGGTTGTGAGGATGACGTTTTCTGAGAGGTCTTGAGTAACAGTCGGACGCTCAATCGGGTTGAGAATACGCTCTTTCGTCGTATTGGAATCTAAGACCATTCGAGGGCTCCTTTGCGCCATGCGTAAACGAGAGCAACCACTAGAATTGCTATAAAGATTAAGGCTTCAATGAAAGCGAGAAGTCCAAGTCGGCTGAAGGCTACAGCCCAGGGATAGAGGAATACAGTTTCAACATCGAATATCACGAAAACCAGCGCGAACATGTAGTAACGGATGTTGAACTGAATCCAAGCTCCTCCTATGGGTTCCATCCCAGATTCGTAGGTAGTACGCCGCTCCAGGCCACCCGTGCTGGGTCGCAGTAGCTTAGATGCAGCCAGCGCTAGGAAGGGAACTGAACTGCATGCCAACAAGAAGCCTAAGAAATACTCGTAGCCGCTAAGAACAAACACAATGAGTAACTGCCACTAAGGGATTTACGTTATTAGTTCTTTACATTCTTATCCCTAATTATAGGGGGTCTGTTGTTTCGTCCGAATTGGAGAAACTTACCGGGATCATTGCTAAATGCAATTGATTGTTAAAGGCAACGGGGAACGGGCAACTTCCTAACGGTGAAGGCTCACGCATGGGATTTAGACCCCAAGTGTTACGAACCACTCTATTAGTGGGGGCTTCTAACTCCCAAGGGAATGGGGCATTTCTGACCGAAAACTCCTTAACTGTTCGTTCCTTAATGTTACCCGTTCCCTGTTCTCTGTTCCCTTTTTGGTGAGGAATGAGACGCCAAGAGCTATCCCCAAAGCGTGCATCACCCTAGATAGTCTCTGTACTGGGATAGATGACGCGATCGCGTCGGTGCTGACTGAGGTGACGTTTCCCCTTCCTCACGGACTCTGGGACAGCGGTGCCCGAGTCTCTTCCAAAGCCAGCGTATCCCTCTATGTTAGGAAATTTGTATATTTATGCGATAATTTTTAACATACATTTTAATATTTGCTTCTAATATTTCTGCGAGCAATGAGCGAACCAGCCAACGAGCAAACCCTTGCTGAACAAGCGCCGAGTAGTTACGAATGTCGCTCTTGCGGCTATGTCTACGAGCCGAAAAGGGGCGATAGCGCTCGTAACGTGTCTTCAGGGACGCCGTTTGAAGAGTTGCCAACTGATTGGCGTTGTCCCGTTTGCGGGGCTAGAACTTCTCAATTTGAAAGCATCGGTTCGAGCGGTTCTCCGTCTGGGTTCCAAGAGAATCTGGGATATGGCTTGGGCGTGAACACTTTAACTCCAGGGCAGAAGAACCTCTTAATTTTTGGGGCCCTGGCTTTAGGCTTTCTGTTCTTTCTCAGTCTCTATGGCTTACGTTGATGTCGGTGCAGTGGGCTTGGTGGTTCGAGAACACGATCAAACGGTCAACGCTTAGAGTGCAAGAGAGCCCTCAATTTCAAAGAATTGCTCTTGTGATAGAAATTGCTGCGGCACGAGTCAAAGAGAACAATCTTTGAGACGCTACTGCCACTTTGAAGGATAGACAATTTGCTTTACCAGTTCGGGACGTTATGGGTTACTTAATGAAAAGGTTGAAACAAATCGTAATATTGTTGGGGATTGCCTTCTTTTGTGTCAGCTGTAGTAATGTCCCCACCCTGAGTTATAACCCTTGGCAAAAGGTTGTCTTACCAACGGAATCAACGTTACAGGACATTGCCTTTACCAGTGACTCCAATCATGGATGGGTCGTAGGGAGTGATTCTACAATCTTAGAGACAACGGATGGTGGCAAAACTTGGCAAGAGAAAGGATTGGATTTAGGAGAGCAGAAGTTTCGCTTTTCTTCAGTCAGCTTTGCCGGTGATGAGGGTTGGATTACAGGCGAACCCTCTATTTTGCTTCATACAACTGATGGCGGAGCCTCCTGGTCGCGCATTCCCTTAAGCGAGAAGTTACCGGGTGGACCGAATTCAATTGTGGCGCTAGGTCCCAAGTCCGCAGAAATGACAACCACGGTTGGGGCGATTTACCAGACCCAAGATGCAGGTCAGACCTGGAAAGCCATGGTCGAAGAAGCAGTAGGTGTCGTCCGGAATCTCTCGCGCTCTGAAGATGGTAAATACGTTGCGGTTTCTGCCAGAGGTAACTTCTATTCAACGTGGGAACCCGGTAAAAGCGCATGGGAACAGCATAATCGCACGAGTGCTCGACGCCTTCAGAGCATGGGATTTGGCAAAGATGGGCGGCTATGGGTACTAGCACGGGGTGGCCAAGTGCAATTTAGCAACGCTGATGACCTAGAAGCTTGGGAGGAACCGGCGTATCCCGAGTTCTCTACGAGTTGGGGATTACTGGATTTAGCGTATCGGACCCCTGAAGAAATTTGGATATCTGGTGGCAGTGGTAATTTGCTGTGCAGTGTGGATGGTGGAAAAACTTGGTTGAAAGACCGAGAAATTGAGAGCATTCCCTCCAATTTGTACAAAATTATCTTTCTATCACCAGAAAAGGGATTTATCATTGGTCAAAAGGGAGTTTTGCTAAAGTACGAACAGCAACAGCAAGCAGCTTGACAAACGTGAAATTGCTTGAACCCATGTAAGCCAGTTTCGTATTATAGTTAGTGAGTTTTCAACTGTTGAGAGGAAGGAGAACGTAGCAATGTCAGGTACAACGGGTGAGCGTCCATTTGGAGATATTATTACCAGCGTTCGTTATTGGGTAATTCATAGCATTACCATCCCGGCTCTGTTTATCGCAGGTTGGCTATTTGTTAGCACGGGTCTTGCTTATGATGCGTTTGGCACACCTCGTCCTAACGAGTATTTCACTCAAGATCGGCAAGAAGTGCCAATCGTAAACGACCGCTACGAGGCTAAACAGCAAATCGATCGATTTATTAAGTAAGTAGTTGTTGTAAAAGAGGTTTAAAACAATGACGAGCAATACTCCTAATCAGCCAGTTTCCTACCCAATTTTTACGGTGAGATGGCTAGCTGTTCATACGTTAGCCGTGCCAACCGTCTTTTTCTTGGGTGCGATCGCGTCGATGCAATTTATCCAACGATAATTTATTTAACGATAGGAGAAACGACTATGCCAGAACGCTCTCCCAATCCAAATAACCAGCCGGTTGAACTCAACCGAACGTCTCTTTACTTGGGTCTATTGCTGGTTTTTGTTCTCGGTATTCTGTTTTCCAGTTACTTCTTTAATTAACTGGGCGTAAACGTAATTTATTGGCTGTGTTGAACTAGGAGGTATAAGCTATGACTAGAACTGGAAGAATTCCTTTGTGGGTTGTTGCAACTGTTGCTGGAACGGGCGTACTCGTGATTCTCGGTCTGTTCTTCTACGGTGCCTACGCTGGGCTTGGTTCCTCAATTTAAGGTTCATCTGGAAGTAACGTTAACAAGCTAGTGAAGAGACGCTTGTTTTACAGCTAAACCCCGATCAAAAGCAAAGCCGCCAGTTTATTCAAACTGGCGGTATTTTAGCAAGAAAACGGGGCAAAAAGAGGGGGACTGCCCCTAAAATCGGGTGTATCACACACAATTGAGAACCGCTGTATTTAATCGGATGCGCGATCGCTAATTGCTGCCTTCAAACTCTGGCAAAACTCACCAATGGCGGACAAACCTTGTTCGGGTGTCCCATCTGCCAAGCGCTTCACGAAGGCACTGCCAACAATCACAGCATCCGCCCCCCACGCTTTTACCTGTTGAGCTTGTTCGAGTTGAGAGATACCAAAGCCCACACCAATAGGCTTATCGGTCAGGGTACGAATCTGTTGGAGGATATCCTGCACTCGCGACTCAATCTGGTCTCTCATCCCCGTGACGCCGGTAACGCTGACCAGATAGATGAAGCCTTGTGACTGACGAGCGATCGCTTCTATGCGTTCTTGGGGACTGGTTGGCGCAACGAGTAAAACCACTTCTATCCCAATCTCTGCCGCAGGCTTGAGGAGCGATTCTGCTTCCTCTAAGGGCAAGTCTGGCACCACTAATCCTTTAACTCCGACATCAGCAATTTGCTTTAAAAACGATTCGATGCCTCGATTGAGGATCGGGTTGTAGTACGCAAACAGGACAATTGGTGCTTGTAAAGCGGGAGCAACGTCCTTCACCATCTCTAGGACATCATCCAAGCGCACACCCCGTTGTAGGGCTCTAGTGGCCGCTGCCTGAATGGTTGGCCCATCGGCTAGGGGGTCGGAATAGGGAACCCCTAGTTCGATGATGTCAGCACCAGATTGGTCGAGCACTTGCAGGGCTTGGGCGGTTGTCTTCAGATCGGGGTCGCCAGCGGTGATAAAAGGAATCAGGGCGCACTGGGAGCGATCGTGCAGAGATTTGAGGCGATCGGAAACCGAGGTCATTCAATTTTGGATGCGAGGATTTTACATGTTGGATTGCCCCTGAGGTAAGCCAAGAGGAGCAACTGTTTATTATGACCGATCGGTGACCTCAGATTGCTTCTCTTGTTCGATTTCTGCTTGCAGTTGGGCAAGTTCTTCGGGTGTCATTTCTTCGAGACGCTTTTCTAAGACAGCGTCTTCGTAGTCTTTCAACTGCTGGTTGTAGGTCATGTTTTTTGTGCCAACTCTGAACAGATACGTTAGCAACCAGCCAACTAGACCTCCAAACAGTACGGTCTGACTCCAGATACCGGCTGTCTGACCATCCAAGCCTGCGGTTTGTAGGATGAAGTAGATAATGCCGCCAGCAGCAAAGAAACCGAGGGTAATTCCGAGCGCGTCGATTCGTCGCATTGAATAAAAATTTAGCTGATGCTACTTAGACCTGAACCTGACGTCGCTTGGGGCGCAAGTTCAGGAAGGGACTAAACAGGAGTAAGCCGGGGAAGAAAAAGAACACCAGGAAGTACATAAAGCCCCGCTCGAAGGAACTCGCCGTGTACCACCGTTTCTGTAGGTAGAGATAAAGGGCAGCAGGAACTACCACGAGGTAAACTCCACTTAAAGCCAGGTATAGCAGTGCAACAAGCATAGTTTCTGAGCAGGTAAACAACTGGAGAGGTTATTGCAGCGCAGGTGTCGATTTGCCTTCCTTTGACTGCACGCAGCCGTCGTTCTTGGCGGCAGCTCAACATTCTTAATATTACCGCGTACAAGTTTATTGATGTTCTAGTTGCATATAAGACCTAGTTAATGGTGGAATAGATAAGTGCAGTGGTTGTGTAGAATACAAAAGGCACTGCAATCTGATAAGGGGGCGTGGCGGAATGGTAGACGCTACGGACTTAAAATCCGTTGACCTTAAACGGTCGTGTGGGTTCAAGTCCCACCGCCCCCATCAAAATTTATAGTTTCCCAAAATCAAGGGTGTGATTTAAAGTTTGTTTTTGCCGTAGCGGCAAGGTTATGCCTTAAAAAGGCTCCGGCAAAGTTATGCTTTAAAATTTTTCCAATGCAATTGAGGGGTTTTGAGACCTCATTAGCTTGGCTCAACCTTAAAGTCCCAGTTGACGCCGTGCTTCTTGTAAAGCAGCACGGACTTCCTTGTCTCTAAAACATCCTGGTCGCTCTAGAATGTTTGAAACATGAGCTTCACTAGGGTATACGCCTTGGGTATATAGCTTCTTAACAACCTGCTTAACCTCCTCACAGCACTGTTTTATTCGTTTAGTGCGGGCTTCCTTCTTGTATTCAAGATACCGAGCTGAGATGGCCATACATAGCTCAGGGAAGCGTCTACGGAGTACCCGTTTATCACGCCCAAGACGTTTGGCTACTTCAGTCATCGGTGGTGGTGGTTTCTCATCTCCCTGAAGCACACCTTCCAACAATCGCTGCACTCGATTCAGGTCAGACTCCACATTAGGGGATTGAGTTAACTGACTTATCAGTTGGGTCTGGGACAATGTAGTCATTAAATTGGCATTTTCTTCGACCGTAT
>DATNPT010000129.1:0-8337 GCA_036703075.1 Chroococcales cyanobacterium | reverse complement strand
GTACAGTAATCCCAGAAACATTGATTTTTCGTAGGGGCTTCTGCCCCTATGCCTATCCCAAACTGCCTCCAGTAGGAGCAACCACGGGGGGATTGCCCCTACTATTAATAAACGCCTGTGACAGTTGTGTAAGTCCTGCCTTAAGACTGTCTTAAGTTTTTCACTATTTTCGTCAACTACCTAAAGAATGATTATTACTGAAACTGTTCCTTAAATGACGCATCTACTATAAGCCTTCAAGGACAATAGTCTACAAAAACAGATAAAAGTCGTTCTCCCTGACTCCCAGCTTCTGACTTTCAAGTGAAGTGCGAGTCGGGGGTCTATGCATTCAGTGAACCAGCGCGATCGGGACAAGTAAAGATGGATATTGCTTTAAATAGATTCTCTATTAGTAAAAAAGTAGTAGGCTTTATTGCCATCCTTTTGGCAATGATGCTCGGCATATCTGTTTATTCATTTTTTAAAACTAAAAGAGTCAAAGATGAAATTGTAGACTTAAATGAATGGATAATTCCCTTAGTAAACTCTATTGAAGCTATTGATAGCAATGCTCTCGAACAAGAAGTTCATCTTGAGCGTTTATTGAGATTATACGAAATAAAATCCCGTGACCAAGCAAAAATTAAAGAAGAATTAGAATTCTTCAACAACAATGAAATTAAAATTGAGCGAGAAGCCACTAGAGGGAGGAAATTACTAACGCAAGCCGTCCAAAGAATGAAACTAAAGGACGATATCGTTGTTGTAGCTAGATTTGAGCCTTTGCTTGAAAATATCGAAGGACAGCACCAACACTATCATAACCAGGTACTTAAGCTTGTTGAGACTCTGGACAAGAATGAGTTTAAAACAGCTCGTATTTTAGAGATTCAGGTAGCGACTGAAGAAGATAGGCTTAATAAGATGCTGAGTGATATGTTCGCACAATTATCTCAGTTTAGTGAGAAGCAAGCTCACCTAGTCAAGCAGCATGAAATAGATGTTTTTTGGCTATCTAGTGAAAATTTGATTATAAGTTTTTTGGCTTTTCTGTTAGGAGTTATTGTCACAACTATCCTCACCAATCGTATTGTTAGACCTGTGCATCAAATTATACATAGTGCTGAAGATATTGCTCATGGTAATCTCGATGTCGTAGTTCCCGTTTCTTCAAAAGATGAAATTGGTATGCTTGCCCGTTCTTTTAATGCTATGGCTCAGGAACTGAAGGCAAAAGAACGCATTAAAGCAACATTTGGTAAATATGTAGACCCTAGAGTTGTAGACACCCTCATTAAACAAGAAGATTCGGGCTTAAATAATGGGGAAAAACGAGTAATGACGGTGTTCTTTTCCGATTTAGAGGGATTTAGTACGATCGGCGAGTTGTTAACTCCCTTGGGATTGGTCAATTTGATTAACCAGTATTTAACTTTAGCATCCGAACCAATTATCCGTCATAAAGGCGTAATTGATAAATACATTGGGGATGCTGTTATGAGTTTTTGGGGACCGCCGTTTACAGATGAATCCGAACACGCCAGACTAGCATGTATGGCGAGTCTCGAACAATTTACAAAACTGAACGAGCTGCATGAAATAATGCCCGATTTACTGGGCTTCCGAAAAGGATTGCCTAAAATTAATATTCGGGTCGGTCTGTGCACGGGTGAATTGGTTGTTGGTAATATCGGTTCCAATATTTCAAAGTCTTATACAGTAATAGGAGATACGGTAAACATTGCTGCTCGTTTAGAGAGTGCGAACAAGCAGTATGGCACTCAAATCCTGATGAGTGAAGATACCTACAAACTAGTTAAGAATGACTTCGAGACTCGTGAAATAGACAATATTATTGTTGTTGGGAAGTCACAGCCAGTCCGAGTGTTTGAACTGCTAGGATTTAAAGGGAAAGTAGAAAAGCCGGTTCTTGAACTCAGGAATTATTTTGAAAAAGGATTAGCTGCTTATAGAATGCAAGATTGGGACGAAGCTCAAAGAGATTTTGATACTTGCTTAGAGATTAATTCGTCAGATAAACCTTCACAAGTTTTTGTAGAGCGAATTAAAGTGTTACGGGACAATCCACCACCTGATAGCTGGGATGGTGTATGGCAAATGACGAAGAAATAAAAAGAAGGAAAAAACCTATCTTGTCTCCTGTTCTCCTTGACCTGTTCTCTTGCTTTTGCGATCGCATGTGACAGTTGCAGAAGCCCTGTTAGTGAAGTAATGGCATTCCTCTTGTAAGGGACAATTACTACAGCGAGGATTCTTCGCCGTGCAGACTGTCGCCCCGAAGTCCAGCAGCGTCAGGTTCCACGTCCCAACTTCGGTTTCAGGCGCGACTTGCTCGGCTGAGTGCCAAAGCAGCTTGCAGCGCGACTTAACTCGATTGCCCTGCAATCCAAAGAAACGCTCTAAAATTCGAGCAACATTCGTATCGAGGACAGCGAGTGGTTGTCCAAATGCATTGGCACAAATGGAACGCGCCGTATACTTGCCAACTCCGGGCAAAGCGAGTAATTGAGCTTCTGTGCTGGGAATTTTGCCTTTATACTGTTCGATGACGATCTGTGCGGACTGACGTAAGCGATCGCTCCGGAACGCCAGACCTAAAGGTTGTAAAAGGCAAGCCACGTCTTCCACAGGTGCTACACTCAGAGCTTCCAAGGTAGGATACCGAGACATAAATGCCTTGTAAACGGGAGTGGCGGTAGCAGCACCCGTTTTTTGCAGTAAAAATTCGGCAACAAAAATAGTATATGGCTCGCTCGTGCGCCGCCACGGGAAATCTCGAAAATTTTGGTCAGCCCAAGACTTGAGTTGGGTGCGGAACCATTCAATCTTGAACTGTTCGAGTTGCTCTACCATTTTCTCCTCAGGTTGGACGATTGACCGTTTCCTCGTCGGAACTTCGGGTTCTACTTCAAACCTTGGGCATTTTAATTGTGTCAAAAGTCTGCAATCGAGGACAAAAGAAAGCTGACCTGGCGTACAGTAGATTATTGCGTATCCCAAATTCAAAGTAGTCAACGAAAGCGTGCTAACTAGTCCTAATTCCGAACGATCCAGAGCATCGAAGCAATTGCCCAATCAACGGTGGCAAATCGCACCGTCCGAGACAGAACAGGCGATGCGCTTAGCCCAAGCAACGGAACTTTCACCACTACTGGGTCAAGTGTTGGTTAACCGAGGCATTGAGACACCGGAACAGGCGCAGGTGTATTTGTATCCAGAATCCCAAGCGATGCCTGCACCGCTTGATGAGTTTGTTGACTTGGCAATTAGCGTGGAAATGCTCAAAGAAGCGATCGCTAATCAAGAAAAAATCGCGATTTGCGGCGACTACGACGCTGATGGTATGACCAGCACAGCGTTGTTACTCCGGGCATTGCGCTGGTTAGGGGCGGATGTGGACTACGCGATTCCTAGCCGCATGAAGGACGGCTACGGCATCAACACTCGCATTGTTGAAGAGTTTGCCGCAGAGGGCGTTGCGCTGATTTTGACGGTTGATAATGGGATTTCTGCCCATGATGCGATCGCTAGAGCCTTGGAACTGGGCATGATGGTGATTGTCACCGACCATCACGACTTACCCCCCGAATTACCAGAAGCCGATGCCATTCTGAACCCGAAGCAGCTTGCGGAATCTTCGCCTTACCGGGGTTTGGCTGGTGTCGGTGTAGCTTATATTCTGGCAGTTACCCTGGCTCAAGAATTAGGTCAACTTCAAGGGTTGACGAAGCAACTGTTAGAACTATTTACTCTGGGAACCATTGCAGATTTAGCCCCTTTAACCGGCATCAATCGCCGTTGGTTAAAGCGAGGCTTAAAACTGCTGCCAAAATCTGAACTGGTGGGTATCCAAGCTTTAATCCAGATGGCTGGGGTAAGCGAAGACCAAAAAGCGATGAAGCCAGAGGATATTGGCTTTAAGCTGGGACCGAGAATAAATGCGATCGGGCGCTTAGCCGATCCTCAGATTGTAATTGAACTGTTAACCACCACTGACCAAGGTGTCGCACTAGAACGGGCGATGCAGTGCGAACAAATCAATCAGAGGCGTCAACAACTGTGCGAGCAAATCGAAGGGGAAGCGATCGCATTTATCCAAGAAGCTCAGATTGACATCCAAAACGAGCGCGTTTTGGTCATCGTTCAACCCGATTGGCACCATGGCGTCATCGGTATTGTTGCCTCTCGATTGGTAGAACGCTACGGCGTTCCTGTCTTTATCGGCACTTACGAAGACGAAGACAAAGAACACATTCGCGGTTCAGCACGGGGAATCCCCGAATTCCACGTCTTTGAGGCGCTAGAATTTTGCAAAGATTTATTGGGGAAATTTGGCGGCCATAAAGCAGCTGGTGGCTTTTCCTTACCTGCCGAGAATTTAGACGCATTGCGAGCATCCCTCAGCCAGTTTGCTCATCAGTGTCTGCAACCCGAACACCTCAAGCCATTAGTGGAAATTGACGCTCAAGCTGACTTCGCTCAACTGACATCTCACCTCTACCAGCAAATCGATGCACTCCATCCCTGCGGAATTGGCAACCCCGATCCCGTGTTTTGGACGCCCAATGTTAGGGTTTTGGAGCAAAAAATTGTTGGGAAAGGACATCTCAAGCTCACCCTAGCTCAAGACAACCAGACCATAACAGCGGTTGCATGGCGCTGGGGTGAATACTCTCCTCTCCCCGTGCAAGTCGATATTGCCTATAAACTGCGAGAAAACACCTGGAATGGCAATACATCTATTGAGTTAGAGTTAGCGGGCATTCGTTTACCCGCTTCTCCCCTAAAATCTACGGCTATGTCCAAGAAAGCTGAGTTTTATTTCAACGAACGCCGCTACCTCTGTAGCTTGGTAGAGACGAACCAAGGTACATCTGTACTCAACGAATTAAGAATCAAAAATCCTGAAGGGAAAGTCTTAGCGGTGCAAAAAGGACAACGAATTGGCTTGTTGGGCGCGAATCGAGAAGAAGCTAAAGAGGTTGATGTTACCCAACCTCGGTACTATCAGTTAATTAAAGCGGCAACTCGTGCTTTAGAACTCGACAGATAGGATGTCGTCTTAGGGATTGAAAACTTGAATCCGCCCTGTAGCCAGTTTTTCAAACTCGGTTCTTAGGGCGGATTAACTCAACAAACTCTCTAACAGATGGGTTTAGAGGTCGCCGCCGAGAGCTGCCAGCGCGAAAATGATTACAGGACCAGCAATTACGATCGCGGCAAGCATCGTTAGCTGAGCAATAACTTCCCAATTGATGTTACCCAAAAAGCTTAAATCCATTTGTCCTCCCAGATTGACCCAAGAAATTTGATGGCAATAATGAAAAATTATTTCTTAGATTTTACTGGGTAATTCAACCATTTTTTTAATTAACTTTACAAAATTCTACAAAACTTGATAACAACAATGAAGTGTCCGCCAGCTCTTGAAAACTCGCTAAGCTGGATTAACCCTGAATTTTTAGCCTTTTTTAAAGTAATGGCAACTTGGTGCTGTGTAAAGCAATGTGGTGCGTGCTGTCATCTCGCTCCAGCCGATCGCCCGGATTTAGAAGAGTATCTTTCTCCAGAAGAGTTAGAACTCTATATGAGTATGGTGGGTGAAGGGGGATGGTGCGTGAATTTCGACCATATTACCCGTGAATGTCGCATTTATCCCGATCGCCCTCGATTCTGTCGCGTGGAAGCCGACGTTTTCCAGCAGATGTACGATATTCAACCGTCAGAGTTAAACGAGTTTGCGATTGATTGCTGTCGGCAGCAGATTGAAGGCGTATATGGCGATCGCAGTTTGGAAATGCTACGTTTTGACCGAGAGGTCGGGATTGGCTAACCAGGGACACTCACTTAATGTGAATGGCACTGACTTAAGGCGAAAGTTACAGGTATTAAAGAAAACCCGGACTTGGGGCTTTCCCTCAAACCCCCATTGGGGGACAAGCGTCTCCCCCAACCCCCCCGCGCAAGGGTTGATTAATGCTTAAGTCAGTGACATTCCACTTAAAGTTGATCTTTCCTGTAAAGTTTTGAGAAGATGAAACAAATATGAAAAGTAGTTCAGATTATCCGAAGTGCCTGTGAAACTCTCTTCTGTGCCTTCAGCCCCTGTTGTCCTAGTCGCACCTCCAACCTCAATCGTGCCAGCCACAAAAAAAAGCGAACTTCTCTCTAAGTCGGTTAGTCCGACTAAGCCAGCGATAGATTCGTCGGTGATGCCTCAAAAGTCTCAGTCGCGAGCAAAACACAAGCCAGGAATTTGGGGCATCTTTGGCTCTACGTTCTTAACAATTTTTCTGGCAGAGATGGGAGATAAAACCCAGCTAGCCACCCTGCTGATGAGCGCTCAATCCAGTTCTCCCTGGATTGTCTTCGCTGGTGCGGCGGCGGCACTGATTACCACCAGCTTGCTAGGCGTACTCCTCGGCAGGTGGCTTGCGAATCGTCTGTCTCCCAAAACCTTAGAAACGTCAGCCGGAGCACTTTTACTCTTTATTTCCGTCATGCTGCTTTGGGATGTCGTGCAAATGGGTGGTTAATTACAACCTACAACAAGGTGGTACCTCTCCTAACGCGCAACACTGTTATGACTTCTCGAACTACTAACAACCAACAACTAACAGCTACTCATGGACTGGCAGCTTCTCGGACTAAGTTTCATTACGGTATTTTTGGCAGAGATTGGAGACAAGAGTCAGCTAGCCGCGATCGCATTAAGTGGTAGCCTCAAGTCAACTCGTGCTGTATTTTTGGGTTCAGTCACGGCGCTACTATTGGCCAGTCTGATTGGAGTACTTGCCGGAGAAGGTGTTGCTCAGCTACTGCCTGCTCGTATACTCAAAGCGATCGCAGCAGTAGGCTTTGCGCTGTTGGCAGTACGTCTACTCTGGCCTTCAGAGGACAGAAGCGAACAATAGGTACCCATAACAACGGACATATCGGTTAGGACATTATATTTTGCTGTAAAGGGAACAGAGAACGGGGAACAGGCAACAAAAAAATGTCCTATCAATTGTGGTGACTGCCATACAACATAAAGGATGAAAAGTTTTCATCCTTCACACTTCATACAATTTAAAGAAAAGCTCCCCACCTTGGTGAGGAGCCTTTGTACTTCCCAACGATGCCCGTTGGGTTGGGTTAGGCAAGCCTAAAGGAATCTTTGTAGCACCAGCTAAGCAATGCAGTACCGACCATTAACTTAATAGCTTCCAGCACCCAGTACCCTTCCAGCATAGGAAGCATGCCACTAGGCATTCCAGTCACGGGTTCTAGAAGATTGAGTTGTACGGCTAAAGCGCTGACCTGTGGCGTCATTATGTAGGTATCAATGAGGGCAATTGCCAACAGGAGCAAAGATAGAAAAATGGACCAGCGTCTGACCTGACCATAAAGATTAGAAGTGCCACGCAGAGCTAGAAGACTTGCCAATACAGCAGCTGCACAGAGTAATTCGATACGATTAAAAATCCAGAAAATTGAATAGCCAGCTGTTGCAGAAGTGGGTTGACTCATCATGCCAGTAGCCGCTAGACCAGGCATGATTACAAAATCTATCAGTAGGCTGCTACTCAGCCAAAAACCGATTACAAACAATGCGATTATTTGCCAAGGGGGTCGTCTCGATCCAACCCCAAATACAGCATTCATACAATTTCCTTTTGCTTTCTGTCCTACCTTCAGCTTAACGAATAGTGTTGGCATAGAACATGAAGTATTTTTTCAAAAATGCTGGCATCTAATAAAAAAGTATTTGCTAAAAGTTAAAGAACTTTTTAATATGAAGTATTGTTGAGAGTTATTAGAATACCAAGCTAAGCTAAGTTAAGTAATTTTGCTTATTTTTGCCGTCAACTCTTCTCCAATTCGCTAAAACTAAGTTAGAGGCAAGATAACCCTGGGGCTCGCCTGTTATAAACCAATGCGCGTCTTAACGATATTTGGAGCTACTCTAGCCTTGACGGCTAGCATCTTGGGCGTTGCTGTGCCGTCGATTCAGGCAATTCAGCTAGCAGATGGAACAGTGGCGTTTGAAAAGCCACCTCGCTTAGTGGATGCACAAACCACTTATAACGGCACCAGTATGATAGGGGCGAGGTACTATTTCACGCTGTCCCTACCAGAAAATGCAGGCGAACCGCTGGGACGCGTCACGATTAGCCAGCGTCAAGCGTTTGAGGATATCCGTTTCGAGCTGGAAGACACTCGGGCATTTGAAGGAACGCCACGTCGAAAAGGCGAGAAATTAGCGATCGCAAAAGTAACCGAGGACGACAAGACAAAAACGATTTCTGTGGCGTTCGATCCACCCGTAGCACCGGGGAAAACGCTCACCGT
>DATNPT010000126.1:0-4013 GCA_036703075.1 Chroococcales cyanobacterium | reverse complement strand
ATACTAGCTAAGAACAAGGAAACACCTTGGGCAAGGAAGCTCAACTCTCAAGCTAGGCAAGCTCATGCTGATAGAGCGTGGGCAGCGATTCAGCGCTTCTACAAGAACTGTAGATTGGGGAAACCTGGTAAAAAAGGGTATCCTCGCTACAAAAAATTAAGTCGTTCTATCGAGTACAAAAACAGCGGCTGGAAGTTGTCTGCCGAGAGAAGACAGATAACGTTCACCGATGGTTTTGAAGTCGGAACAATGGAACTCTGGAGTTCTAGAGATTTGGTCTGGTATTCGGAAAAACAAATCTCTAGAGTCCGGGTGATAAGACGCGCTGACGGCTACTATATTCAGTTCTTAGTTGACTGGGATAGAACAGAGGAGCATGAATTCCAAGGGAAAATGACAGGAATTGATTTAGGACTCAAAGAGTTCTATACCGATTCCGATGGAAATACTGTAGACAACCCTCGATATTTGCGGAAGTCCGAGCGAAGATTAAAGATGCTTCAACGCCGGGTTTCCAGGAAACATATCAAGGGGAAGAAGCAGTCGAACAAATACCACAAAGCTCGTAAGGCTTTAGCTAAACAACATCTTAAGGTAAGTAGACAGCGTGAAGACAAAGCCCGAAAAGATGCTTTGGCGCTAGTCAAGTCCAACGATTTGATAGTCTACGAAGACTTGAGAATACAAAACATGGTAAAAAACCACCACTTAGCTAAGTCAATATCTGACGCAAGCTGGTATCAATTCACTCAGTGGCTTCAATATTTTGCCAAGGTTCATGGTGTCATAATCATTGCCGTACTACCGCATAATACAACCGTTGATTGCTCATGTTGTGAGGCAAAAGTTAAGAAAACTCTTAGCACCAGAACCCACAGATGCAATAAATGTGGCACAGTGTTAGACCGTGACCACAATGCAGCAAAAAACATATTGGTAAAAGGATTTAAGCTATTAGCTGAATATTTAAACGGTACGGTAGGGCATACCGAATCCGGAGATCAAAACTCGAAAGCGCAGGGAGAAACTGACCTCTGGCTCAAGGGCGGAGACGCTCTTGCTCTAAGTCAGCTCGATGAACTGCGAACCAAGACTTCTTGGGAATCCCCTGCTATACCTTATAGAGGTTAGCGGCGGGAGCATGTCAATGCTTGATGAGTTTTCCTAGCCTTAATTTACTAGGTTGAACAGTTTGTATCTTGTAATTTTGCTGTTTCGCCAGTCCTTCTCGTAAGGAGCGAGAAGGATTGAAGATGAATATATCGCTAAACCCTTCTGGTATTTGGGGAATATTTGGCTCAGTAACTAACTGGAGTTTTGTCTTTGGATCGAGGAGATAGCTGAAAGCTAGGATTTCCCCGACATTGAAGTTATGGTCGCTACTCACCAGCAGAGGGCGAGGCGATCGATTAATGATTCGAGCAGCTTGAGGATGATTATGGCTATTTTTCTTAATCCACCAAGTGTCTGCTTGGGCAATAAAAACGTTAGAGACTAATCCACAGTAAATTACAGCAACTAACACGACTTGCCAAAGTGTTTGGGTTGAAAAATTAGATAAAAATACCTTATCGCTTTGCTGATAGCGGACTTTCTTAGCGAAAAGGTAGGAGACGGCTAGTTGAAGCCCTAAATAACAGGGGATTAAATAGCGACCAATACTTGATCGCCGTCCTCCTAATATTAAATCGGGTAGTGTTAAGGCTAAAGCGTTAACTCCTATTAAGATAAAAATAAATAACCATGTTTGTTTGGGCGCTTTGCGATAAACAAAGTACAGAGAATAGAGAATTAATACAAAAGCAATTGAGGTAGGAATCAGAATTAAAAGTAAAGGAGCATCAGAGTCAAGATTGATATCAAAAAACAGACGAGACAGGTTGCCTAGCCAAATTTTAATTAGGGCAAACAGTGCCATTCGTCTAGCTGTCCAGTTTGTAGCGTCGTCAACAGAGTACAAATTACTCACGAGGATGAATAGCCAGGGAAAGAAGGCTAAAAGTCCTGCGATCGCAGCTAGTATATAAGCGATCGCTCTGTGAGTAAGCCGAAACCCCTCTATTGCGGCGACATAGATGCCATGCGCGATCGCAACTAACCCAGAAAAGAGAAACGAATAGAAACTCAATGCCAGCGTTGCGGCATAAATTCCCCAATTGAGTCGAGTTGGTAGTCGTAGCGCTCGCAGCAATGTCGCACTCGATAGTAGAGTAGTTACAGTCCAAAGACTATAAGGTCGCGCTTCCTGAGCATAGAGGACGTGGAAGGGAGAAACGGATAAAAGAGCGATCGCAACCCATCCCACCAACGGCGACTCAAATAATTCCAGGCAAAGCCAGTAGACACAAGGAAAAACCAGCAAGCTAATTAGTGCTGATAGACTTCTAATCGCTGCTACAGAGTTACCGAAGGTCTGTACCCACAATCTCGCCGTGACATAATAAAGCGGCGGATGCTGAGGTTCATCAATTGCTAAACCCCTTACAGTATCCACTAAACCTTTTTCTGAATTGGGGCGCTGATACTGTTTGAGCTGTTCTACGTCAATCACACGCCCATTAAAAACTTGCCGAACGAATTCTTCTTTGGTGTAACCAGCAATCCGTAATGACGTGTAAGTTTCGTCATGCCAGTAAACTTTGCGATCGAGATTGACGAAGCGCAAGACAATGCCAAGAACTAATAACGCGATCGCCAAAAACCGAAACCAAGCTGTCTGCTTTGAGGCAAGCTTTGCCATAGCTGGGAAGAAGGAGATAGAGCAATACTCGTGCGGCTCCGGAGAGTTAACGATGCCGCGAGCGAAAAAATTGCCTTCATCCTAGCTGCCAAAAGTATTTTTCAACAATAGTGTTGACTGAATTACGCTAATAGCAGGAGATAGAAGTGCAAAAGCGATCGAAAGCTGTTTCCTAAAATCTAAAGAGAAAAGTACATCATCCTTTCTTATGGTCTTTCTCCTGGGGCGTCAGAACTTCTATCGAGAAATCAATCAGCCCGATGCCCAAATAGACTTAGCGGCAGCGGCACTTTACATTGCACAAGAAGAATACCCCAACCTCGAAGTTGATGCTTACCTCAACGCCCTTGATGTGATGGCGGCTGAAGCTGAGGAACGCGTGCCTGTCGAACGATATCCCCTAAAAACGATTCAAAGCCTTAACCGATATTTCTATGATGACCTCGGTTACATCGGTAACACTGATGATTACTACGATCCCCGCAATAGTTTCCTCAATGAGGTGATCGAGCGACGCACTGGCATTCCCATTACCCTCTCCCTCGTTTATCTAGAAGTTGCTCGACGCCTAGATTTTCCCATGGTCGGCATCAACATGCCAGGTCATTTTCTCATTCGCCCAGAGTTTGAGGAGGTAGGAATTTTTGTCGATGCCTTCAATCAAGGCGAAATTTTATTCGAGCAAGATTGCGAGCAACGACTCGCTCAGATTTACGGGCGGCCTGTACAACTGCAACCTAGCTTTACAGCAGCAGTGAGTCCTAGGCAGCTATTAGTAAGGATGCTGACGAATCTCAAAATGATTTATCTCAACCGTCAAGACTTGAGCAAGGCACTCGCTGCGGTTGAACGGATGTTACTCTTGGTTCCCGATGCTCCAATAGAATTACGCGATCGCGGATTACTCTACTACCAATTAGGAGAACTGGCTAAGGCATCCCATGACTTAGAGATTTATATCGCCATGCTTCCGAACGCAGACGATGCTGATGCCATTCGCCGATTGCTCGATCGACTCAATCGCGAGACTTAGGAGCCGTACAAAAACAATGTCACGCTGTTGAATTGGGGTTTGCTACTTCATGGTTCGATAGGTTTCCTCTGCCACTCGTTTGAGGCGTCTAAGTTGTGCTTTCATGTCATCCTGCGTCCAACGCGCCGCAAAAGTGTTAAAGCCCCAGCTTACGAGAGGGTTGGGAATTTCAAACTCAAAACGGTTGAGCAGACGGGTACCTTGGTTGGAGGGTTGACACTCCCAGCGATCGCGTCCTTG
>DATNPT010000122.1:0-5029 GCA_036703075.1 Chroococcales cyanobacterium | reverse complement strand
GACAGGAACTTGGGTTCGGCAGTTTTGACAAATGCCTTCGAGCCTTGTAATCCATCTTCCTCCCCGTCGAAAGCAACGAACCAGGCTTGATGAGCGACTGGTTTATTCGCAAGACGACGAGCAAGTTCGAGGACGACGGCTGTACCAGAGGCATTATCGTTTGCACCAGGGGACTTGAGTACTGAGTCGTAGTGAGCGCCAAGCAGTACGTTTGGCTGTTTCACGTCCGGTAGATGGGCAATGATGTTGTAACCCGTTACCGTTTTTTGGCGGACATTGACGTTGAGATTTGCGACAGGCGGTTCGGTTCTAGCGTTTTGGAGTAACGACTCACCTTGTTGACCTGATAACCCAAGTACGGGAATGTTCGTGTTACCATCCACTACACCATACAATGGATCGGAATTTGTATTGACGATGACCAGTCCCACCGCGCCAGCAGATGCGGCGTTTCGAGCTTTTTCACCGAAGCGAATTTCACCCCGACGCACGATCGCGATCGCTCCTTTGACATCGACAGCCGCAAAGTCTTGCGATCGCCCAACCGACGGTACGACAACTAAAGGGGCACTCAACTGACCAGCGGGCGAACGGTTGAGCGCATGACCCTCTACGATAACGCCATCAATAGTGAGGGTTGACCCCTTATCTTCAAACTTGGGGTAGGTAAACCTTCCAACCTCGGTAATGTATCCAGCTTGACGATATTCAGCTACTAGGTAATTACGGGCTTGCGTAGAAGCTGGAGTTTCAGGGACGCGTGAACCGAATGAGACAAGCGCCTGTACGTCGGCTTGAGGGCTATCAGTAGCAGGGGTACCGAATGTTGGCAAACAAACCAGGAGGAATGCTAGCACAGCACACCACCAGAAGCGAGAAGTCAATAACCGAGACCAGCGATAACCTTTAAAAATTGTCTTACCAGGTTGGCATCAGGTTCAATGGTAGCGCGACCGTTACTGTTGTTCCTACTCCAATTTCACTGTCTACTGTAATTTTCCCTTGATGCATGTCTACACATTTTTTCACGATCGCAAGTCCCAATCCCGTTCCTTGGATCGTGCCAACATTACTTGCTCTATAAAAAGATTCAAATAATCGCTCCCGTTGGCCGGGAGGAATGCCGATGCCTTCATCCTGGATACTGAAAATCACCTGGCTTTCCTGACCCAGTAAGTCAAAACGAATAATACCTCCTTCAGGCGAAAATTTGACAGCATTGGATAGTAAATTCGCGATCGTTTGCCGCAGCAACCTCTCATCCAGCTTGGCTTCAGTTTTATCGCCCTGAACCGAAAAAGCAATAGTAGGTACAATGCCTCCATGTCTACCCTGCTGACTCTCTAAACTGAGTTGCAAGTCCTCAACCATCTCGTTGCATATGCTTTCTAAATTCAGATGAATTGGATTAAAATTTAGTTGTCCGGCTTCCGCTTGTCCGATGAGAGTTACATCGTTCAGTAGTTGAGTCATATGTTCGACAGACACCCCAATCCGCTGGAAATGTTTTAGTCTTTTCTCATCTGACCAAGTCTTTCCGTAATTTTTGAGTAATTCGCTAGAACCTAAAATCGTTGTCAGTGGGGTACGAAACTCGTGAGAGATTGTGGTAATAATGCGGGATTGAAGTTCAGCTAGTTCTTGCTCTTTTTCTAAAGCCTTGCGAATAATTTCTTCAGTTCGCCTCCGTTCCACGATTTCGGTTTCTAGCCTCACTTTTTCTTTTTCTAAAGCTTCCGCATATATGTGTTCGGTGATGTCCCTGAGCAAACCGGAAATACCAGTAACAGCACCTTCAGTGACTTGGGCATAAAGTTCAATCCAGCGGCATTGCCCTGTTTTTGTCAAGTATCTAAACTGCTGCTGAAAAGAGGCTTTCTGACCGTTGAGAAGTGATTGCCAGAGTGATTCGTGAAGTTGGCGATCGTCCGGATGGACGTACTTCACAAAACTGGTTCCCAAACTTTCCGCGACTGTGAATTCAGTAAGGTTTGTCCAGGCAGGATTGAGAAATGTCCAACTACCAGCAGCATCAGTTTGAAAGATTGTGTCCTTGACATTGTCAACCACAGAGCGATACTGTTTCTCGCTTTGCCGTAACGCCTTCTCTGCCCACGTAGCTTCCAAAAGACGACGAACGCGTCGCAGGAGGATAGGTGGGTGGATGGGCTTAGTCACGACATCTGTTGCCCCAGCTTCATAAGCCCAATCAACGGACGCTTGGTCATTGAGTCCAGTAATCATCAACACTGGAGTAGCTTCGTCCTCAATCAGTGTTTGCAGTTGAGTGCAGCAAGTAAAGCCATCCATTACCGGCATCATGGCATCCAGCAGTACCATGTCGGGTTTGTGGGACTGGTAGGCAGTGAGACATTGCTCTCCATTTCCTGCCTCTTCTACCTTGTAGCCCTCTTTTTCTATGAGTTGACGAAGCATCATCCGGGTGAAGCTATCGTCGTCCGCGATCAGAATGAGTGGCGAATCTTTTCCAGTATAAGTATTCGTCATCTACGCTCCTCGCCCCTTTAGTTGCAAAGTTGCTTTAACATTTTCATCCTCTAAGTTAAGCTTTTCCATAATTTCTCGCGTACCTGCCATAGTAGTAGAGTTCCCAATTATCTCTAGCTCTTCACAAAGTATAGATAGAGCGATATCAGTCTTGGTCAAAAAATTATGAATTACTACACCCGAAGAGAATCTTGAATCACTGCACTAGGCTGCCACAACAATTTTGAAAACCCTTGGAGCTTTTCAATAGAACTGAGCAAAAATACTTAACCTCGAAGTAGGAAGCGATCGCTAGAACTAAACTGGCAAGCTATAAATTGAACGAAAACTTGCAACTATTTAGGCAGCAGCTCGTCGAACCAAAAGACAAAATCGTCCCTTAGCAGGTAGGCACTTGAAGCTTTTTATATTAAGCAATAAGAGTAATTTTTACCTGAATGAGAATAAATCTATGGCAAATCAGTATGAGAATGAATCACAAAGAGATATCAGATTCGCTGCAACATCAAGAATCTGGGCTTTTGCTACAGGAATGTTAGCAATATGCATTCCCTTAACCGCTGTTGCCAGAAGCGGCCCCATTCTCCCGCTTGCTGTGATTACAGGAGCAGCAGTTGGGACAAGGGCAGTTTGGAAGTCTTCTGATAAAAATTCTGGTAATAGTAATTTATCATTACCAAATTCTGTAGAAGCGTTGGAGGAACGCATTGCTAATTTAGAAACTATTATCGGGAGTGAAGACATCAATTTTCGTCGCCGACTTCACCAAGTTGATACGAGTGACCGAGGAAAAGAACTATAAATCTCAGCTCTTTTGTATTTGTGGTAAAAGCCCCTGGTTGTTGAGATATAGGAATCGACAACCCCTAAGCTTACAAGCATTTGGAAGGAGGTACTACCGCCCAAACACACAACCCCAACTACTGCCTCACCCAGTCCCGTTGCGTCTGCTAATTGGTCTGCAACTCTAGCCATCCTGGTGCCAGCGAAGGCAATGACTAAAACAGTGATTAAAAATAAACCGATACTAACTGGTATGGATTCGATTTGCGTTAACGACCAAACCTGTAGTGAATTGTCAAAGTAAAGTTTCGCTTTTGAGATGAGCTAGGCTCTAGCTTCATTATTTCGTGGTGATTCGGTCAGACGCCTGTACTCAAAGTCAGATGTGCTAAATCCGTTAGGCTCATATCTTGCACCACTTTCAACAATCTTGCCTATGTAGGGTGGGATTTTTGCGCGGGAAAGCACGTTGTTAGACTTATTTCACTGTGCCTGCTTCAGTCCCAGGAATGTCACAATAACGAGTGTGATGCAAGCAGGAGAAGTGATTTAACGTGAATACTCGCCGCATTGAACCCGAACCGGGTCAAGAGTCTGTTTGGGATTATCCGCGTCCCCCTCGCTTAGAAGACTCGTCTAAGCATATCCAGATAGTCTTCAATGGGGTCACTCTTGCAGATACTCATCGTGCCAAGCGCGTTCTAGAAACTAGCCATCCGCCCGTTTACTACATCCCGCCTGAAGACATCAAGATGGAGTATTTAACCAAAACACCTCAAAGCTCGTTTTGTGAGTGGAAGGGTCGAGCAATCTACCATACGGTCGTTGTGAATGACAAACAGGCTGTTAATGCTGGTTGGTCTTATCCCAGCCCCACACCGAGCTTTGCTGGAATTGAAAACTACATAGCTTTCTATCCCAGTCGGATGGATGCCTGTTACGTTGATGGCGAACAAGTGCAGTCCCAGCCAGGGGATTTTTATGGAGGCTGGATTACTAAGGATATTGTTGGACCCTTTAAAGGTGGGCTGGGAACGTGGGGCTGGTAAGGAGTTTGGGCTTTAGCTTTGGCAATACTCAGAAAGGGGCTTGAGCCTGATGGGGTGGCCATCCGTGCGATCGCTTTCATCAGTGTTGAGGTTTCACGTTTCTTCTGAGAGCTTATGTAGGGATTATGTTAACTTATGTGACTGTTGCCGAAAAACCAACCTTTTGAAATGAGTAACAGATAAGTTTACTGCTAATTGCATAGCAGAATTATGTCTCTACTGTGGAGCCTCTTCATTACCATCTCACCCGCGATCGCCTTTTTCTGCTACTTCTACGAACGCGCTCGCCGTTATGGGAAATCCTATCGAGCCAAAATTAAGGTATTCCTCCTGGGTATTAGCTCAATTGTACCTACTGCAATTTTTGAAACTTTTTACAAATCACAATTCAAAGTTCAAAACTCAAAATGACCAGGGAAGAATTTGACGCCTTAATACAACAATTAGAAACCTATGCCCAGCGGCAACCGACTAGCTATAAACTGCGGGTAGGACTCTTGGCTATTCTTGGTTACGGCTATATCTTTTTGATATTGGCAGGATTATTAGCCGCATTAGCAATTCTGGCGCTGATTGTAGTTTACAGTCACCGGATTAATACTATTCTCATTAAGCTGTTTATCCTATTGCTGGTGCCGATATTTATTGTTTTGCGATCGCTTTGGGTCAGTATTCCACCACCCAAAGGA
>DATNPT010000104.1:0-9439 GCA_036703075.1 Chroococcales cyanobacterium | reverse complement strand
TCCAATTCTGGCCCCCACAACCATGTCTACCTGAGTGGCTAGGGTAACGAGTTGGGGAATTCGCTCGTTCGGATAGGTGCCATCAGCGTCAGTAATGACGATTAAAGGGTAGCGGGCGTGTCGAATGCCTGTCTTCAGCGCTGCACCATATCCTCGGTTACGGCGATGCTCGATCAGTCGGATATCACTCCGTTCGCGCAAAATTTCACTTGTGCGATCGCTAGAACCGTCGTTGACGGTAATAATCTCATAGACGCAGCCCTCAGCTTGTAGAATTTCCTTTAACTCATCCAAGGTTGCGGCGATCGCTTGCTCTTCGTTATACACTGGCAGCACAAGCGAAAAGGCTGGACAAATCGTCTCGATCCGCTCTCGATCTAGAGAAAATTCCCGATCCAATCGCGTGCGTTCCTGCATAACGTGCAATATCTCCAAACTCAAAGGCATGGGTTGCATTTTATCGGATCGGGAAGGCTGCGAAGAGCCAAAACATGGTGAACTCGTGCTAAAGTTTCTCAGACTAAGCTGTTGCTATGCTCAAATCTTGCACCACCCCCCTAACCTCCCTTATCAAGGGGGGAATAAGAATCAGAAGCACTCCCCCCTTAACAAGTGGGGCTGGGGGGTAAAATCCAAAACCCACAATCCTTGCATCCCACATCGAAATGACTTCGATTGCACCAAACTCCCGCTCTTACTGGATCGTGCGCCTGCGGAAATTTTTAACAACTCCAATGGCTCAAACATCCCGCTCTCAACTCACGTTTTGGTTTAGTTTGAGCCTGACTTTTGCCGCCATGTTTGGGCTGATGGGACTTGAGAAAGCCTTCAGTAGTCAATACGTCGTGCAAGACGATGCCCAGCAGCACATATTTTGGATGCGACGGTTTTTAGATCCAGAATTGTTTCCTAACGATCTCATCGCTGATTACTATCAATCCGTAGCGCAACCGGGCTATAAGGCAATTTATCAGGGTATGGCAGCAGTAGGGGTTGACCCGATTGTCTGGAGTAAACTGCTGCCATTAGTCCTGGGATTGATAACAACCGGGTACTGTTTTGGGATCTGCCTACAAATTTTGCCGGTACCTGCCACAGGTTTTCTGTCAACGTTGCTACTGAACGAAGTTCTCTGGCAGAAGGATGATTTAGTTTCGGGGACAGCTAGGGCTTTTATGTTTCCGCTGTTTCTGGCTTTTGTCTACTATTTGTTGCGAAAGTCTCTCCTGCCTTGTTTAGCTGCGATCGCACTGCAAGGTCTGTTCTATCCTTCAGGAATGCTGATTAGTTGTGGAGTTTTGTTTGTGCGATTGTGGCGCTGGGAACGGGGAAGGCTGCGCTTTTCTCCAGAACGCAGCGATTACCTGTTTTTCGCGGCTGGTTTGGGAGTCAGCATGCTGGTACTGTTACCTCTAATTCTCGAAACATCCCCATTTGGGCCTGAAACCTCTGCGGCCCAAGCGAGAACCATGGTCGAGTTTTCCGATGCAGGGCGATCGCGTTTTTTCCTAAAAAGTCCGATTGAGTTTTGGTTGTATGCCGATCGCAGCGGTCTTTTACCCGTGGAGTGGTTCCGCTCTCCGTACTTTTATTTTCTAACCATGTTCTGCGTTGCACTAGCGTTGCCACGACTGCTACGCAAACCGTCTCAGTTTCCTTTGGTGCAACAGATTACTAGCCATATCAACCTCTTCCCTCAAATTCTGTTACCGTCTCTGGGTCTATTTCTCGCCGCTCATGCCCTTCTATTTAAACTTTATCTGCCAAGTCGGTACATCCAGTACAGCGTGCGAATGTTGACACCGCTAGCGGCTGCGATCGCACTAACTATTGTCTTGGATGGAATTTTTCACGCTTGGGAACAAGGTGCAAAGTTCCGACTGTTTGGCAAACCCATCTCCTCATTGGCGATCGTAACGCTGATTGGATTTGCGATCGTTTCCTATCCTCTCTTTTTAACGGTCAATAATTTCCGTTTTCCTAGTACGGCTTCTTATGTCGTTGGCGAGTTCCCAGAATTGTATGAGTTCTTCTTGCAGCAACCGAAAGATACTCTAATTGCATCCCTCACACCTCAAGCCGATGAATTACCTAGCTTTGCTCAGCGCTCTATCCTAACCTCAAGAGAGCATTCCATACCCTATCACCAGGGCTACTACGATCGCATTCGTCAGCGCACAGGCGATTTAATCGAGGCTCAGTACAGCCCGGATATGCCGCAAGTAAAGGACTTTATTCAGAAGTATGGAATTGACTTTTGGTTAGTAGATCGCGAACAGTTATTAAAACCCACTGTAGACCCTGGCGATCTCAAGTTTTTTTCTCACAATAACTTTTGGCTCAAACAGTTTCCCCAAACGGCAAAAGCCCGCGCTCAGTTAGCACAAGGCATAACTCCAGCTTTAACAACTGCGATCGAGCGCTGTTCGGTTCTCAACACTCAGAATTTAGTTGTCCTTCAGGCAAGCTGTATTACTGAAACTCCTCAGTAATGCGATCGCACTTTAGCTTTAACAGGTAAAACATGACGCAACCCATCTATTACGTGAATGGAGACTATCTGGTAGCCGATCGGGCTTGCCTACGAATCAACGATCTAGGCATTGTCCGAGGGTATGGAGTATTCGACTTTATCCGTACTTATAATGGCGTGCCATTTAAGCTGAAAGAACACGTTCAACGGCTACAAAATTCGGCAGAGCTAATTGGTTTAAGCTTGCCGTGGTCAACCCAGGAGATAGAAGCGATCGCGCAAGAAACCCTGAATCGCAATAATTTTCCAGAAGCAAATATTCGCATTGTCGTAACGGGCGGTTATTCCAACGACTTTATTACTCCTATCGATCAACTGAGCCTAATGGTTACTGTTACTCCAGCTTCTAAATTTCCAGTGGACTATTATGAACGAGGAATAAAAGTTATTACTGTACAAACCGAGCGATTTTTGCCGGGAGCCAAAACTCTCAATTACATTTCTGCGATTATGGCGCTACAGCAAGCAAAACTAGTAAATGCTGTTGAAGCATTATACGTCAATCAACAGGGTCATGTATTAGAAGGAACGACTACCAATTTATTTATCTTTCGAGACTCTCAACTCATTACGCCTAAAGACAATATCCTGAAAGGAGTTACAAGAGATGTTGTTTTAGAATTGGCAAAAGATCGATTTGACATAGTGGAGAAACCAATCTATTATAGCGAGTTGAGTAGCTGTGATGAAGCGTTTATATCAGCTACGAATAAAGAGATTATGCCTATAGTGCAAGTGGATGAGTTGCAACTATCTAATGGCAAACCCGGAAAAAACACTCAAGCGATTATGGATTTATTCCGCAATTATACAAGATTAAGAAAAGTATAAAGAGTGTCGGTGGCAGTGTCCATCAATGCGATGATAGAGTCAGTTTATCAAGTTCTAGGAGACATAGCCATTCCTCCTAGAGTATTGGCTCAATCAGCAGAATTAGGTGTAGGGGTTCTCGCATTCGGGGGGAGAATTTATTGCGTAAACCCTAGTATTTCTGTCCCTTCTGCGTAGTAGTTCCCGCTCCCCGTTTACGTAGCATGTGCGTAGCGCGTAGAGTAAGCTAAAAAGTGCCTTAGCTAACCTTACAAAAACGCCAAGCTCAAATGTAATTTAACTAATCTGTAATTTGCACGAACGTGGGATACACAGGAATTAATTGCCACAATTAAGTCTGCCACCCAATTATGAAGCCACCAGTCATTCTCTGTGTCGATGACCAACAGACTATCCTAGCGAGTTTGCAAATCGAGCTGGAAGCTACGGTAGGGAACGACTATCCGATCGCAATGGCTCGCAGCGGAGAAGAGGCGTTAGAGATTTTTTCACGATTGCTCGCCAATGAGACTGAAGTGGCAGTAGTCATTGCTGATTACATCATGCCGGGGATGAAGGGGGATGAACTGCTTCAGCACATTCATGAAATCTCCCCCAAAACCACCACGATCATGCTGACTGGGCAAGCGGATTTGGCTGGAGTAACCCATGCCATCAACTATGCTCAAATTTATCGCTACATTGCTAAACCTTGGCAGTCTCAAGACCTTCAATTCACAATCCAGCAAGCCCTACGAAGCTACGTTCAGGATAAAGAACTGGCTCAAAAAAATGCCCAACTTCAAGCCATCAATCAAGCGCTAGAACAAGCCAACCACGAACAGGCTGTTTTAATTGCCCAACTCCAGGAAAATGAGAGTCGGTTGAAACAGTTTTTGGAAGCTATACCCGTAGGTATCTTAGTTGCCGATCGCGGCGGTGAACCCTACTACATGAATCAAACGGGACAGCAAATGCTGGGTCAGGGACTTGTCGAAGCTTCCAGCGTTGAACAATTTAGCGATATCTATCAGGCGTGTCTTGCTGGAACAGAGCAACTGTACCCCCCAGAGCGCATCCCAATTGTACGGGCATTACAAGGGGAAAGTGTGCGGGTGAACGATCTGGAAATCCGCCAACCAGAAAAGACAATTCCCCTAGAAGTATGGGCTAATCCAATCTACGATCGCTTTGGCAATGTCTCTTATGCCCTGTCCGCTTTTACCAATATCACAGAACGCAAACAGGTAGAGAAGATATTAACCGATTACAATCGCACGTTAGAAGTGCGAGTTGCCGAACGAACTGAGGCGTTACGCCAGAGCGAAGCGAGGAATCAAGCGATTGTCGCGGCGATTCCCGATCTGATGTTTCGATTGAATGGAGATGGGATTTACTTAGACTACGTCTCTCCTGGCGAAGTGCGCGACCTTGTGCCACTCAATTACAATCCGATTGGGAAACACATCTCAGAATTTTTACCTCCAGACGTTGTCCAACGACACCTGCAACACCTGCAACACGTCTTGGCTACAGGACAAAGCCAAATTTACGAGCAGCAAGTGTGGATTGACGGCAAGCTGCAAGACGAAGAAGTCCGCGTTGTGGTTAGCGGGGAAAATGAAGCGCTGTTCATGATTCGAGATATTAGCGATCGCAAACAGGCAGAAATCGCTTTACAACAAGCACTCCTCGCCGCAGAAGTCGCCAACCGAGCCAAAAGCACGTTCTTAGCCAATATGAGTCACGAACTGCGTACCCCCCTCAACGCCATTCTTGGTTTTTCCCAACTGGTGAACCGCAGTTCAAATTTATCTGTAGAAGACCGAGAACATCTTGGCATCATCATGCGTAGTGGCGAACACCTACTCTCGATGATTAACCAAGTTCTCGATCTATCCAAAATCGAGGCAGGACGTACCACCTTAAACGAAACGAATTTCGACCTCTATTATCTGCTCGATGAGATGGAAGATATGTTCCATCTCAAGGCGATCGATAAGGGATTACAGTTAGTGTTTGACCGCTCTAGTAACGTTCCTCAATACGTGCGAGCAGATGAGGTCAAGTTACGCCAAGTGTTGATTAACCTGCTATCGAATGCGATTAAGTTTACCAAAGAAGGGCAAGTGTTGTTGCGGGTAAGCGCTGGGAGTGGAGATTGGGGACAAGGTTCAGATGCTGTACAACCGTCTCCCTTGCTAGCCTTTGAAATTTCTGACACTGGTCTTGGTATTGCTCCTGATGAATTAGAGACGCTGTTTGAAGCGTTTGTGCAGACCCAAACGGGCAAACAAACCCAAGAGGGAACGGGCTTAGGTCTACCGATTAGTCGCAAGTTTGTGCAACTGATGGGCGGTGAAATGAGTGTTCGCTCCCAAGTAGGAAAGGGGACTACATTTACGTTTGATATTCAAGCCAGCGCGGTTGAGGCTAAAGATATTGCAGCCAAACAACCAATACGTCGAGCCATTGCCCTAGAATCCAAACAACAAAGCTATCGGCTCCTGATCGTAGATGATAAATCGGACAATCGAAAGCTACTGGTTGAACTGCTCACTCCGCTCGGCTTTGAACTGCATCAAGCTAGCAACGGTCAAGAAGCGATCGCGATTTGGCACAATTGGGAACCTCACTTAATCTGGATGGATTTGCGAATGCCGGTGATGGATGGGTATGAAGCAACCCAACGCATTAAATCGACTCCCAAAGGTCAAACTACCATCATCATTGCTCTGACAGCGACTACCTTAGCTGAGGAACGAGTTGCGGCGTTAGAAGTCGGTTGCGATGACTATATCTGCAAGCCCTTTCAAGAGGCTGAGGTTTTTGACGCGATCGCTAAACATATTGGAGTACGATATGTTTATGATGAACAGATTTCTTTTCAAGATTCTACTAGTAATGACGCGCTTGTCCTGAATGCTGAGGCTCTTGCCGTCTTACCTGCGGATTGGTTGACCTCCTTCCACCAAGCAACAATCGAGGGCGATTTAGATTTGATGCTAACCTTGATTGCACAAATTCACGCTCAGAACGAACGCTTAGCAAATGCCCTAGCTAATTTAGCGGATAATTTGCACTTTGAAGAGTTACTCGCCTTGACCCAACCTATCGTCACTCGATGATAAATTAAGGCCAACTCTCCGATTGTAAAAAGATATCATTTCCCATCCAACGGGTCTAAATTGCATAATGGGAAAAGGTTCTTTTCCCTTGTTACAATTGCGTTTTCCTAAAACCACCTGAAGCTTTTTCAGTGAGAGGAAAATCCTAGTACAACTGTGTAGTTATACACAGGTATAGTTCCGTGCTTGCACGAGTAAGTGATGTCATTGAGTAGCAACCTACTCCAATCTTGGACGCGATCGCGAGCAATCGATCGACAACCTCTAATTCTTCCTCCCCGTACTCTCGTAACTGAAGCCGCTGCCTGCATGAGCCAATGTCGAGCGAGTTGTGTGTTGGTCGTGGAGCAACAGCGCTTGGTTGGCATCTTCACCGAGCGAGATGTGGTGAGAATGACGGCGGCGGATACCCAGTTGAAGGCTGTGGCAATTCAAGAAGTCATGACCTTCGATCCGATCTCTGTATGTATTGACGACGACCAAAGTATCTTCTCTGTCCTTTACCTCCTACATCAGCATCAAATTCGTCATCTTCCGGTCGTCGAGCAGTCAGGTCAAGTGGTTGGTGTCATCACTCAAAGCACGCTCCTACAAGCGCTCGACCCTGTAGAAATGTACGCTACCATCGAAATCTTGCGGCAGGAGACCCAGGACCGAACCGCTCAACTCAGTCACCTCAACGACCAATTACAGCAGGAAATCGCTCAACATCAACAGGAAATACAGGTTCGCACCGTATTAGAGCAGCAACTGCTCGAACAAAATGCCCAATTGCAAAAAGCGATCGAAGCAGCAGAAGCGGCAAACCTTGTCAAACGTGCTTTCCTGGTCAATATGAGCCATGAACTGAGAACGCCACTCCATGCCATTCTCGGCTTTACCCAGCTCCTACAGGACGATACCTGCTTATCCTCAGAGCATCAGGAACATCTGACTATCATCAGACACTCAGGCGAACATTTGTTAAATTTAATTAACAATCTTCTAGAGATGTCCAAAATGAAGGCAGCTCTGCTTATGGACAGTAAAGAGGAATTCGATCTCTTTACTACCTATGACCTAGATTCGACCCAACCTGAGATATTTGAACCCAGTTCAGAGGCTTTAGCGAAGCTGACTGAAGGAATTGCGGCTTTACCTCCTGATTGGTTGGCTGACTTTCGCCAAGGCATCATTGAGGGAGATTTAGACTGGGTGCTGACTCTGATCGCTCAAATCCAGGAGTGTAACGAACCGCTTGCTAATGCTTTGGCATCTTTAGCGAACACGTTTCAGTTTGAGGAGTTATTAGCCTTAACCCAAAAATCCTCGCATTAAGACATGATTAACATCTAAGGTAATTTTTAGCAATCTAGATATAGCATCATCAATAACAGTTTCTGCGATCGCATCCGTGTGCTTAAGTTTTTTCTCTTAATACACAAGCAATGCAATTTTTGCCCAGTTTAAATAGAAACCCAAAGTTAAATCACCGATTTAAAGGCAATATTTTAGCGGTTGATGATACCCCTGTCAATTTGCATCTTTTAGCCAAGATGTTATCCGAACAGGGGTATAAAGTGCGAATTACCCCGAACGGTAAGTTGGCGTTAAAGTCTGTTTCGATCAATCCTCCTGACTTGATTTTGTTGGACATTCTGATGCCTCAGATGGATGGCTATGAAGTCTGCCAACGGCTGAAAGCGGATGAACGAACTAGAGACATTCCCATTATCTTCATTAGTGCTTTAAGCGAAGCCTTTGATAAAGTAAAAGCTTTTGAAGTGGGTGGGGCAGACTACATCACCAAGCCCTTTCAGGTAGAAGAAGTTTTGGCGCGTGTCGAGAATCAATTACGTCTGCGATTGCAGGAAAAGCAACTTTCCGAGCAAAATGCACGGCTGCAACAGGAGATAGAAGAGCGCAAACAAGCAGAAGCCGCTCTTGCCCAGAGCGAGCAAAAGTACCGCAATCTTGTTGAGTCCTCTCAAGATCTGATCTGGTCAACGGATGCCCAAGGGCGCTATACCTTCGTCAATGGGACCGTTAAACAGATTTATGGCTACGAGCCTGAAGACATGGTGGGACGTCGGTTCCTTGATTTCGTTCAGTCCGAACAGGTGACGAAAGAGCGAGAGGTGTTTCAAGACCTGCTGAAAGGGGCGTCAGTCTTTCAGTATGAGACTACACATCTAGCAAAAGACAGCAGACCCATTCAACTGATGTTTAACGCGATCGCATTGCAGGATACTGAAGGGAGGGTCATCGGTACAACGGGAACAACAAGCGACATCAGCGATCGCAAACAACGGGAAGAGGCACTGCGCTTAATTGTCGAGGGAACAGCCTCTGCCACAGGCAATACCTTTATGCGTTCCTGCGTTCGTTATCTAGCTGAGGTTCTGCAAGTTCGTTATGCGTTAATTGCCGAACGAGTGGATGATAAGTTTACAAAAGCTCGGAGTCTAGCCTTTTGGACGGGTGAAACGTGGAGCGAAAATTTTGAGTACGACTTAGCTGGTACGCCCTGCGAACAAGTTCTACAGGGGACACCCTGTATCTACCCGCAACAGGTACAAACTTTATTTCCTCACGATCCCTATTTAGTTGAATTAGACGCTCAAAGTTATTTTGGTAGTCCTCTGATTGACTCTAATGGTAAGATTTTAGGCTTTTTAGTCGTACTCGACGAGAAGCCAAGGTCTTGCGGCTTAGACCAAGAGAGGATTTTGCGAATATTTGCTGCTCGTGCCGGAGCTGAATTAGAGCGCATCCAAGCCGAGAAAGCTCTGCGACAAAGCGAAACCCGATTTCGAGAGAAGGCAACTGAGCTAGAACTCACCTTAAGGGAGTTGAAACACACCCAAGCTCAACTGGTTCAATCTGAAAAAATGTCGAGTTTAGGGCGAATGGTAGCGGGTGTTGCTCACGAAATCAATAACCCTGTTGGCTTTATTTTGGGCAATCTTGCTCATGCCCGTCACTACTT